>JAGMDR010000472.1 GCA_023128595.1 Planctomycetota bacterium
CGCCCCATAATCTCCAGCGCCTTGTCCAAATACGGAATCGAGCTGTGTTTGAACCCCTTGCACAGGTTAAAGACCAGCAGCTTTCGCGGCCGCTTCGGGGCGGCGCGTGCCTTTGCCGGCATTGCCTTTTCTATTTTCTGCAGTTCTGCCGGTGAGACAGCCGCCTGCAAAATATTTGTAAATAACGAAAAACACAAAACGGCAAGCAATGCAATGTTAATAACTTTTGACCTTCGACTCATTTTTTCTCCTTTCTCTCTTCTAACTGTTATTTGAAATAATAAATTCCGCAGTTTTGCTTTTTTAGCTTTTAATTTTACACTACTTACAGGTGCCACGGACTGCGCATCGGCCGCGACAGCATCCTGTTGGCCTCGTCACTGTTGAGGAAGGTCTCTTTCTCAGGGTCCCATCGTAGTTTCTGCTCGGTGAGCATTGCGATCTCACCCAGCAGTCCGACGCTGATGGAGCGATGCGCAATCTCTATAGGTGTGATGGTCTTCTTGCGACTCCTGACACAGTCCAGGAAGTTCCGCTGATGGTCCCGACTTTCATATAGCTTGATCTCGTTAGGGCCGATCGCCTCTTTGAGCACGTCCGGCGGATCAGCCTCAAGCTTGCCACGCCTGACATGTATCCAGCCGTCTTCGCCGTACCAGGCGGTTCCCATTCTCTTCGGCTGTTGCCGGTCGTTAGCCACAATCATTGTCAGACCGTTGGCGTATTTGCAGGTGAACTTGTACGCCGTGGGGGCGTCATATATCCCGTCTTTGGGATAGACACCCTTGCCTTCGATCTCGACCGGGCCGGTATGATCCAGCCCCAGCCCCCAGTGGGCGATGTCGATATGATGGCCCGCCCAGTCGGTGAGCTGTCCGCCGGAATAGTCCATCATCCACCGCCAGTTCCAGTGCATAACGCCTCTGTAAGGGACCCACCGGGCCGGACCCAGCCAGAAGTCCCAGTCTACGCCCTCGGGAACAGGCTGCACAGACTTAACATCGGTGCCGCCGCCGGTCGGCAGACCGACCTCGACCTTATGGATCTTGCCAATCCGCCCGTTGCGGACTAATTCACAGGCACGGTGGAAATCGCGGACCGAGCGCTGCCAGCTACCGGTCTGCCATACCCTGCCGTAACGATTAGCCGTATCGACCATAACGCGACCCTCGTGGATAGTCCGCGCGAGCGGCTTTTCACCGTACATGTCCTTGCCGGCCCGCGCCGCCATAATGACGGGGATCGAGTGCCAGTGATCCGGCATCGCCAACGATAGTGCATCGATGTCTTTTCGCTCAATCACATCGCGGAAATCCAGGTACGCCTTGCAGTCATCGTTCTTATATTTGTCGTCCACCCTCTTCTTGGCCCTGTCACGGTTCTTCTTATCAACGTCACAGACGGCTACAATCTGGACTTCCTTTTTGCCTAAGAAACCACCCATGTTACCGCTGCCCTGGCTGCCCACGCCGATGCAGCCCATCACGATACGATCGCTCGCAGCAACGCTGCCAGCCTTACCGAGCGCTGACGAACGCACCACATAAGGAAAACCTGTCACCCCCGCAGCGGCAACCGCGGTACGCTTCAAAAACTGACGCCGATTGATTTGTCCTTTCTTCATAATAACAACTCCCCTGTCTTCTAACATAAATTTCCCATAATCATTCATCATTAATCATTTACAAATACCATGGGCTGCGCATCGGCCTTGATAACAAACGATTTGCTTCATCGTCTCCAACAAATACTTCCTTGTCAGGGTCCCATTTTAATGGCCGGTTTAGCCAGTAGGCTATGTTGCCCAGATGACAGACAATCACAGAATGGCAGCCAATCTCGACATCACAGATCGTTCGACGCCGAGTGCGAACACAATCGAGGAAGTTACCTTTGTGGTCGTTACTTTCGTACAGGTGTATTTCGTTGGTTCCGATCTTCACATCTTTGAGAGCCTCCGGCCAGGTGCGCAAATATCCACGGCCGACTTCGACCTTGCCTTTAGTGCCGGTAAACAAAACGACCCAGGCCCTGCCATTGGTCCTGAAGGGACCATTGGTCATAATGACACCGTTGGCATATCTGTAAGTGAGTCGCTTATACTCTTTGCCGTCAGGAGGAACAATGTCAACCGGTCCGCTGTCGTCCATACCCATACCCCACTGGGCGATATCGATGTCATGTGACCCGGCGCCGGTCATTCCCCCGCCGGCATACTCCTTATAACCCCAAGCCTGGTGGCCGAGAAGCCGTTTATTGAATGGTCTCCACGGCGCTTGACCCAGCCACAAGTCCCAATCGATATAATCCGGCACCGGTTCCGGTGGCAGGTTACACGGCCTGGGAGCCCCCCCAACGTTAACCGTCACCGTCTTCAGCTCACCGATGTAGCCGTTCCGAACCAGTTCGCACGCGAAGCGGAAGTTCCAGCTCGACCGCTGCTGGCTGCCGGTTTGAAACACCCGTTCGTAACGCGTGACCACATTAACCATGGCCTGTGCCTCAGCGATGGTGAGCGACAGCGGCTTCTCGCAGAAGACATCCTTGCCTGACTTGGCTGCCTCAATAGACGGTATGGCGTGCCAATGGGGCGGCGTGGTGACCGAAACAACATCGATATCTTCCCGCGCCAACAGATCTCTAAAATCATTGTAGGCGTCACAAT
>JAGMDR010000473.1 GCA_023128595.1 Planctomycetota bacterium
ATCTCACCTACCCATTTCCCGGATGAGCCCTTTTTCAGCCGAAGTTATGGCCGCAGTTATCGCAGAACTTCGCATCCGGGTCGTTCAGCTCACTGCACTGGGGGCACGATTTGGTCTTGGCTACCGCCGAGCCGCACTTGCTGCAGAACTTCGCATCCTCTTCCACGAGGGTGTTGCACTTATGACATCTGACCTTTGTTTCCTGCCGAGGTGCGGCCACGGCACCGCCCAGGCCCCCTCCCAGCCCCTCTCCTATTGCTCTGGCTACCGTTTTGACGCCGTCCTTGGTCCCATCGGCCATATAATTGAACGTGTCCTTGCCCACCGGGGCAATCTCGCCGGCCACGTAGCGGGCAACCTTGCCAATATAACCGAATTTGGTGAGCAATATGCCCACACCCAGCAGCGGCATCCCGACAAAAACGCACCAGAAATGACTCGGCCCCCTGCCGAAACTCCCGAAAGCCGAAAAGAAGCTCACCATCCCGACTATGATGAAAATCAGGCCTATTGCTGCAACTATCGGCCCGACCACGCGAAGAACATCCCGTATCCCCCGGTGCCCCGGATCAATCTTTTCTTCTTCCATAGTCTTTGCCTCTCAATCTGCCATATACTCTCAAAATGCCTGACAGGCAGGCTGACATCCAGATACAAAACGATTCTACAGCTTACTATACGCTCGGAAAAGCCAAAACTTCATCTCGAAATAATCTCTAATCGATCATCAGTATTGGCGAGGTCGGAATCCTGATCGCTCGAGAATCAATCAAAACGTCTGTCTCGGTGGTTTTGTCTGGGAGAATCTTGATAGATTTGAGGCAAACAGATGGTTAGCAGTAATAGGTACGAGTACGACTCAGGTTTAGAACCTATCCAAATAACCCGCTCTATTGCATTACGGCCGGCTGCAAAGCCCGACGCCTCCCGCCTTGGCCTCGGACTTTTCGCTCGGCCTCGTGACGACCCGGTCATCAGAATAGGCTCTTAGTCTATTAGTCTGTCAAGACTGAAACCGTGGGTGTCATTGCGAGGAGTGAAACGACGAAGCAATCTCCGGCCTTCGAGCGGTTTGAGATTGCCGCGTCGACCTTCGGCCTCCTCGCAATGACAACCCCTAAAATCAGCCTTGACGCAGTACTATGCCTGTATTTGTGCGCATAAAGGAGGGCTGGTGGCCTTCCTCGTCCACCAGCCCCGGCTTTCTCATTGCCCCGCTCACGCGAACGCTGCGGGCTCTCCTCGATCCCTCCCGTGCGAAGCCGAAAATAGCGTATATCAGCTACTTAAAGGCAATGCCAACACCGATTTCGGCGGTATCGAGCACATTCTTGCGGTCGACTCTGACGACTTTACCCTTCTTGATGCGGGCGAATTGCCCCTTTTCTTTGGCCAGGATGCTCGTGCGCGGAAAATTCAATTCCACAATATGCCCGAGCCTAACGGGCGTCGTCAGCGGAAGCTTAACGAAAACACCCGTTTTGCTCACGTTACAGCTTCGGCCATTAAAAAACCTATTAGCTTGCGGCAGCCAGATGCTTATGGGCCACGAGAGAGTGCTTCGGCTTTCCTTACGCTGCTCTACTAAAGCCTCCATAACGCAAATCTCCAATAAACAGTCGTTCCATCAATGATAGACTCTTATCGGCAATGTTAAACTGGGTGGATTAGTGCATTTAGGTAAAATATTTGGTTTTCTTGGAAAACTTCGCGCACAGTCGCCAATGGAGGCATCTGTTCTTCTTTTATCGGGCGTCGTGTGTTCTTATGCATCGCCCCAATTCTATCGCAGGTCCTGTGCGTATTTTGCTGGAATTTCTCCGGGGGGTAGCGCTTGTCGCTACGCTGCTATTGCAGTCTGAATGCGTCCATTGCCGGAGCCTGACTATTTATGACTGGTGGGGCAAGTTGCCTTGCCAGTATCGGCGGTTTGGTGTATTGTTGTGCGAAAGATGGAGACGAAAGTTACAAAACTCGATGCTGCAAACATAGATTTGCAGCACATCAAGAAGGCCGCAGAGCTGGTTGACAGCGGCAGGCTTGTGGCCTTTCCGACTGAGACTGTCTATGGAATAGCCTGTCGGGTTGGCGCCGAGTCGCTCAGTGAGCTGACCAACCTCAAGGACAGAGACCCTGCAAAACCATATACGCTGCACATTGGTCAAAAAGAGGAGGTCGGCAGATACGTGCCGAGGCTTGGGCTGAGGGCCAAAAAACTGGTTGAAAAGGCCTGGCCGGGCCCTTTGACCATAGTATTCGAATTGGACCCGAAGGACATCGACAGGCAGAAAGGAACTCTCAAGCAAGAGATTTTTCAAGGCCTGTACCGAGACACTTCCATAGGCATTCGCTGTCCGGATAATTCAATAGCTGCGGCCTTGTTGCAGCAGACGAGGAATCCTGTCGTTGCACCCAGTGCAAATTTGGCCGGTCAGTCGCCGGCGGTGGACGCTGATCAGGTTTTGGCTGCGTTCTCGGGTAGAATTGACTTGGTGCTGGATGCGGGGCCGTGCAAATATGGGAAGAGCAGCACGGTTGTAAAGATAGGCAAACGTGGCCTGGATATTCTAAGAGGCGGTGTATATTCCGAGGCCGAAGTCGAAGCGATGTCGGAGATCAAGCTCCTGTTGGTTTGCACGGGCAATACGTGTCGAAGTCCGATGGGCGAGGGGATTTTTCGAAAATATTTGGCAGAAAAATTGGGATGCGAGGTTGACCGGGTTGGTGAAATGGGTTATAAAGTGTCGTCCGCCGGCGTGTTGGATATGACGGGGCGCCCGGCAAGCAATGAGGCAGTGGCGGCGTGTGCGGCGAAGGGCGTTGATATAAGATCGCATAGAAGCCAAACGCTGTCCGGTCGGCTTATCGAGGAAAGTGATTATATATTCGTAATGGAACGAGTGCATCAGGCGAGAGTTGTTGCTCTTAGCCCTGATGCAGTGAGCAGGTGTGTGTTATTAGCAGAGAATGACGATATTGCCGACCCTATAGGGCAGCGACAAGCAGTTTACAATAAGTGTGCAGAACTGATCGAAGAAGGTGTAAGAAAGAGGATCGGTGAGCTTGTAATATGAAGATAGCAGTTGGAAGTGACCATCGTGGCTTTGAGGCCAAGGAGCGAATCAAGGCGATAGTTGCAGAGCTGGGCCATGAGTGCGTCGATTTTGGCACCGGTGACAGTCATCCGGTTGACTACCCCGACCCGGCCTATGTTGTAGCCAAGGCGGTGGCCGAAAGGCAAGTCGATAGAGCTATTCTGGCGTGCGCAACCGGGATCGGGATGAGTATAGCTGCAAACAAGATAAAGGATGTCAGAGCAGCATTGTGTCATGACGAACTAAGCGCGGTGATTTCGCGCGACCACAACGATGCCAATGTGCTTTGTTTGTCGGGAGACCAAATCGGAGAGGCGCTGCTGCGAAAGATTGTTGAAGTGTGGCTGGATACCGAATTCAGCGGGGGAAGACATCAAAGAAGGGTGAGGAAAATAGGGGCGATTGAGGAAGGGAAAGATCCGCGAGAGGTGACGAACGGATAGTGTGGGCCGGCTGCGAGTGGTGATTCGCGGTCTATCGTGTGTTTTGGAGGCAGATTTGTTGACAGGCTGCAATTCTCTCTCCGGAGTCAAGGCAGGTTATTGGAGTACCGGAGGCGAATAGGGTTTTTTCCTGCAAAAGCCGGGGGTGGAAAGTTTTGAGAATTTATGTGGGGTGGGCAAGGAGGCCTGCCCTATTATTTTGCGCCGGTCGTGATCTTCCGGGACAAGTCCGGGCTGGATGAAATCGGGGATGGGCCTCGATTTCTCATTAACGGCAGAGTCGGGGAGAAAGAATAACACTCCAGCAAGGGCGGGATTTTCTGCTTGCAATGCGAGGCCAAAGGTCGTATAATTTGGTGTATTGAAGGGATTGGTGCGGTGTTTCCCAATTTGCCCTGACTTTTGAGGAGTTCTAAGGTGAGAAGGTTATTTCTCATTTCGTTTTTCGTTGGGGGGCTGGTTGTCTGTCCGGCTGTAGTGGCTGAAACAAATGTCAGCGGGTCGCAATTTGGAACTTGGGATTTGGCAGGGAGTCCGTATATTCTCACTGGCGATATTACTATCCCTGAAAAAGAGCCTTTTAGTGATTGGGGTGCGGATGGAACACCAAATACTTTCGATACAGGCGAAGGAGATGCACAGTATACACTGGGAGAACCCTACACTGATTGGAATGGAAACAGTTCCTATGATGATCCCCTTATATTGATGATTGAACCGGGTGTTGAGGTTCAGACTTCAAGTTCCTCCTACGAAATAAGGACCTACGGTACTCTGGTAGCCAATGGAGCAAACCTTAGCAA
>JAGMDR010000474.1 GCA_023128595.1 Planctomycetota bacterium
AAGGGATAATCTGTGAGGTTGAAGTCGATGTTGCCCGCGGCGGATTCGAGAAGTCTATCATCGTAGGCCTGCCCGATACGGCTGTGAAGGAAAGCACCGAAAGAGTCAAGAGCGCAATTATCAACTGTGGCTATAAATACCCCAAAACTCAATCGCTAATAAATCTGGCACCCGCCGATGTAAAAAAGGTCGGCCCCGCTTTCGATTTGCCAATTGCCCTTGGTATGCTCATCGGCCAAGGCACCTTGGTCGCTTCGTCTATTAGAGATATTATTGTGGGCGAATTAGCTTTAGACGGCAGAGTCAGGCCGGTCAACGGCGTGTTGAGTATGGCGATGACTGCGGCCGAGAAGGGCTTTAGCCGAATGATTGTCCCTTCGATCAACGCTAAAGAAGCTGCGGTCGTCCAGGGAATAGAGGTATTCGGCGTCGGCTCGCTCACTCAGGCGGTAGGCTTTCTTTCCGGGCAATTGTTGCTCGAGACTACTACCGTTAGCGTTGAGGAGCTTTTCAACGTGGCCTCCGACTATGAAGTTGATTTTGCAGACGTTAAGGGCCAGGCGAGCGTCAAGCGTGCACTCACCGTCGCCGCTGCCGGCGAACACAACATAATGATGATTGGTCCGCCCGGAGCGGGAAAGACGATGTTGGCCCAGAGATTGGCGACCATTCTGCCCTCTCTGAGCTTGGAAGAATCACTCGAGACTACGCGCGTGTACTCAGCAGTAGGACTGCTGGATAAAGACAAGGCCTTGTTGGCGATCCGGCCTGTGCGGATGCCGCACCACTCAGCGAGTGGCCCTGCTCTGATCGGCGGCGGGACAACGCCTCGCCCCGGAGAATTATCGTTGGCTCATTTTGGAATACTGTTTCTCGATGAGTTTGTTGAGTTTCCGCGGCATGTTCTTGAAATGATTCGCCAGCCACTGGAGGATGGTTTTGTCATCGTGTCACGAGCTAAGAAAACAATCAGGTTCCCTGCTCAATTCATGCTTGTTGCGGCGATGAACCCATGCCCCTGTGGGTACTTCGGCAGTGCTGTGAGGAGATGTAAGTGCACGCCGGGCCAGATTGGCCGATATCTTTCAAAGGTCTCCGGGCCGTTGGTTGATAGAATTGATATTCACATTGACGTTCCGGCGGTGGGTTTCACAAGGCTGCGTTCGAAGTCGAGCCAGCTTGACTCTGCGACGATAAGGGCGAACGTGGTACGAGCCAGGCAAGTCCAGGCACGTAGGTTCGGTGACGGCAGGATTCTGACCAATGCCCGAATGAGCCATAAGCAGATCGAGAAGTTCTGCAGGCTTGACTCTGCCAGCGAACTAATGCTCAAACAGGCGATGTTTGAATTCGGCCTGAGCGCCCGCGCCCACGATAAGATTTGCAAGGTTTCCCGTACGATTGCCGATCTTGCCGGCCAAGAGAATATCCAGCCCGAGCACGTCGCAGAGGCCATAAGCTACCGAAAACTCGACAGGAAATTATGAACATGTTTGGTCTGTGTTCTGGTAAAGTGGTATACGCAAAGACAGATAAAGCCCTCGGCGAAGCCGGAATAAGTTCACTGACCTTTGAAACCGTCATGCTGAGCACAGCGAAGCATCTGGCCTTAGCACAAGACTTTCGCCGTTTGAGAGGATGAGATTCTTCGCTTCGCTCAGAATGACAAATTACATGCGTCCTGGGCAGTACGATACTGCTACCGAATACCCCTGACGCGCATCTGCAATGCGTAGAGTGACTCTTGAGCCGTGATGAATAGCGTATGCCTGTCCTTGCCGCCGAAGCAGACATTTGCCGTCCAACCTGCGGGAACATCAATGTGCTCATTTTTTTTACCGGTTGAGTTGAAGACCGTCACACCTTTGCCTGTCAGGTAGATGTTGCCCTCATTGTCAATGGTCATCCCGTCGGAGCCCATCGAGCAAAAGAGATTCTTGTCTGACAGCGTACCATCTGCGTTGACGTTGTACACATAGGTTTTCTTTGCTCCGAGGTCAGCGACGTAAAGCAGCCTGCCATCCGAGGTACCTATTATGCCGTTGGGCGTCACAAGATCGTTGGTAACTCGTATCAGTCTATCGCGCTTTGGCGTCAGATAGTAGACATGCTGTCCGTCCTGTTCCATCGCGCCGCGGTTCCAGTGGGGCCTGCGGTAAAATGGGTCGGTGAAATAGATTCCGCCTTTTGGATCTATCCAGAGGTCATTTGGGCCGTTCAGTTTCTTGCCGCGGTAGCCCTTCACGAGTATTGTCACGTTGCCATTCATATCAATCAGCCACAGCTCGTTATTGAGGTCCGCGCATGCAAGCAAGTTGCCACTTTTGTCAAAGTAAAGACCGTTGGCTCTTCCTGGGCTTTTGTGGAAGATTGACAGCTTGCCCCTAAGGGGCTCGCCGTCCACCGACCACGTGTGAATCCGATTGTTGGGCTGGTCGGTGAAGAAGATATTGCCCTCAGCATCAACTGCCGGGCCTTCTGTAAACTTAAAACCGCCGGCAAGTTTCTTCACCTTTGCTCCCGGTGCAATGATGCTCGTTTTTGGGTCGCTTGCCGGTGTAACCGCGATCAACTCAATGCCTTTGCCGGTTCCCAGGTTGCGGGAATATTGCTTATCCTTTGGGTTATTCCAATGCTCATGTACCCCAAGACTCGACAGCCTCTTGAGATCACCGGAATGGTCGGGGTCGTAAAACGTCCCTGAAGGCGGATTGCTCGCCAGCGCCGCCTCATGCAGATAGTCATCGACTCCGCTTCTGCGGGCAGGGTCCTCATATTCTTCATGCAGGAAATCGAAGCCGACCGAGTCGATAGCCACTGGGTCCTGCGAGGCAAAAAGGCTCGAAGTCCAGTCCCCATTGAAAGGGTGCGACTTCCACCTTCTTGGCCCTCTATCCATATCGACGGGGTGTATACCACAGTACAGTCCGTCAATCAGGTACAGGACAGTCTTGCCGCCAATATGCGCGTGACCCATCAGATCGACCAGGGCTTGATACACCCCCACTTTCCGGGAGAATGCACTTGGGTGCATATCGTAATAACCTTTCTGAGCCGGTTTCCTGACCAGCGAACCGTAATGGTTCTTCGCACAGAG
>JAGMDR010000475.1 GCA_023128595.1 Planctomycetota bacterium
CCGCAGGCGAGCACCTAAAGAGCATCCGCCAATTTGGAGTGCTGCCGACCAACAGCGCTGCCCTTAACGCGGACAATCTCCAAAAGGCGATTGACTGGGCTAACCCGCGGGGTGCGGCATTGTACGTTGAGCCGTCGCAGACGCCTTACCCCGTCGATGGCGGGATTATTCTGCGGGCGAACGTATCGTTGATTGGCGTGCACGGGCCGGTGGGGCGGGGAACCAGACACCCCGAGAGGGTCCAGCCGGTCGGCAGCGTCTTTGCCATCGAGGACAAGGCCAAACCCTTCATCACCGTCGAGCACGCCACGCAGATTCGCGGGATTCAGTTCTGGTACCCCAGGCAGACCACCAGAGACCCGGCCAAAATAATCGAGTACCCGGCGACTATCCGGGTCTCCCCGACCAAAGGCGCCCAGGGGGTAACGCTCTCGTGCCTGACTTTCTACGGCGAGTTCCTCGCGATGGATTTCAACGCCAGGCGCGGCGCTATCGTCGAGCAGATTCTCTTCGAGCACTGCTACGGCTATCCGCTTGGCGGCGAGTTCATCCGCATCGACTATTGCTACGATATTCCGCGGATACTGCACTGCCATGTGAATCCTTCCAACCGGCGGTTCATCGAAGGCGGATACAGCCGGGCCGTGATTGACTCGGTCGTCGCAAGAAGAACTTTTACCTACCGGATTGACCACACGGACAATGCCCAGCTTATCGACTTGTTTACGTTCGGGGCCTATGGCGGGATTTATCTGGGCCCGGCTACTTACGGCCAACTATCGAATTTCAACCTCGACTGTGTTACCGTAGGGATACATAAGCTCGGCGACAACACCTTCAACCGCAACTGGCAGATCGCCCAGGGCTCCATAATCGCCAACACCGGACAAAGCGTCCAGGAAGTGCATCCGCTGATTATCGAGGGGCACGGGCATACTTCGCTGATGAATGTCGAGGCCTTCTCCGGCGGCAACGGGGCCTTGACGACGCTGAATAAGTCGCAGGATTATCTTCTGGTCCGCGGCGACGACAAGCTGACAATAACCCTGATGGGCTGTCGAATGCGCAACTACGTAGCCGATGAGCCGATCACTGTTCTAAATCCAAAAGCAGTCATCCAGGCGATTGGATGTATTGACAAAAATGAGAATATCTTTACATACAAGCCGTGATTCAAATACGGCTTTGGCAACCGAAAGGACAAGGGCAGATGAGAGATTCCGGCGGCGCAGCGTTGGTGATTGCTTTGATTCTGGTTATGGCGGCGCCCGGTTTGGCTACCGATTGGCCGCAGTGGCGAGGGCCTTTCTTCAACGGCTCAACCGATGAAAAGGATTTGCCCGCCTCGTGGAGCCAAACGCAGAACGTCGCGTGGGTCAGCCCTCTTCCCGGACCAAGCGGAGCGACAGCGGTAATCTCAAACGGCAGAGTATTCGTAACCTCAATGGTCAAGGACGACCACGACTTTGTCGCTTTATGCTTTGACGAAAAAACCGGCAACCAGTTGTGGCGAAAAACCGTAGGCACCGATTCGCGCAGGTATCCGCGCAATCATATGGTCTCGCCTTCGCCGGTTGCGGACGCCGAGAACGTGTTCTTCCTCTACGGCAACGGCCAGCTCGTCGGCTTCGACTTCGCTGGCAATACCCTGTGGGCCCGGAATATCGAAACCGAGTACGGCAATTTGGCTTTGATGTTCGGTTATAGCTGCAGTCCCTTACTCTACGACGGCAAGCTGTATATCACCGTCATCCGCCGCGACAGACCCTATCGGGCGCCCAGAGCTGACTCGCCTTTGGATTCGTTCATAATGGCGCTCGACCCGAAAACCGGACGCACTATCTGGAAGCAGCAGCGAAAGACCAACGCCTTCGACGAGGGCATGGAGACGTACAGCACCCCGGTTCCATTCGTCCGCGAGGGCAAGGCAGAATTGCTGACCACAGGAGCCGACTTCATCATAGCCCACCACCCTGCCACCGGAGCCGAACTCTGGCGATTTGAGTACTGGACGCGAAAGGTCAGGGATTCGCGCATAATCCCTTCGCTCGTTACAGGCAGCGGTCTTATCTTCGGCACCTGGCACAAGCACAAAGGCGTTTTCGCCCTCCAGCCACCCGGCAACGGCCCGGCTAAAATACTCTGGGATTTCGACCACGCCGCACCCGACTGCAGCACGCCCCTGTTCTATCAGGGCAGGCTCTACGTGCTCGACGGGATGACCCGAGGAAAAGTCGTAACGTGCTTCGATCCCAAAACGGGCAGGCAATTCTGGCAGGGCATACTCGGAGGGCGCGGCCCGTGGCGGGCGTCGCTCACTGCAAGTGACGGCAAGCTCTACTGCATCTGCGAGACCGGAGAGATCGTCGTGCTAAGAGCCGGCGGCGATAAATTCGAGATCCTCTTCGAAGCCAAAAAAGACGAAACCCCAATACGCTCCTCGATATCGATAGCCAACGGCCGGCTATTCATACGCACGGCAGAGAACCTATACTGTGTCGGCAAATAGAAGTGTTACAACATTCGAAGCCTTACGAATGTTCCCAAATCAGCAGGTCAAAAGTAATGAGCGAAAGAACCAATGGAGCTGCGGGAAAATATTTTAGAAATGTTTGTAACGTTCACTCACTCCCTGCGTCTATAATGCGGTTGAAATGCCGGTGAGCGGCAGAGGCAAAGGCCAACAAGCAAAAACACATTCTATCGAAGGAGTACTATTATGCACCGTAGAGAATTCCTTAAACGCGCCGGCGTGGTACTGGCATCTTCTACTGTACTATCGGCGAAGATGCGGCCGGTGGCGGCTGCGCCCGACAAGAAGTCCAAAGTCAAACGCATCGGCTGTACAACTGTGTGCTTTAGGGCGAGGTTTCCGAAGACTCGCCCGAAGGATTACTCCGGGAGCGAGCCGTATCTGAATTTGCTCGATGTGCCGGATTTGTTTGCCGAGAAGCTTGGCGTACACAACGTTGAGCTTTGGAGCAGGCATTTCGAGGATACCTCGCTGAAGTATTGTCGCAAGGTCAAGGCCGCTGCCAAAAAGGCAGGATCCAGGATTATCAACATTCAGATGGATGAGCCCGGTTACCAGCTTTCCTCTAAAGACGCAGCCCAAAGGAAAAGCAGCATCGAAGTCGTCAAGCAGTGGATGGACAGGGCCGCTGCCTGCGGGGCAACGTCGCTGCGTGCCAATACGGGCGGCTCGGCCAAAGAGACGCTCGATGTTTCGATTACCGGCGATTCCTTTCGGCAATTGGCCGAGCACGGCGAGAAAATCGGCGTCAAAATCCTGATCGAAAACCACGGGGGCCTTAGCTCCAGGCCCGAGAACATCGTTGCTGTTATCGAGGCCGTCGATAGTCCGTGGTGCCGGGCGCTGCCGGACTTCGGAAATATGCCGACGAATTTCACCCAGCAGCAGCGTGACGGTTTCCTCAAGAAGCTCTTGCCCCACGCCCATTTGATTTCCGCCAAGGGGATGTACTTCAACAAGCAGGGCAAACACCTGACCTACGATATTGGCGCGTGCGTGCGGACCGCTGAGGCGAGCGGGTTCAAAGGAATCTACTCGGCCGAGCAATGGTCGCCGAAACCGAATCCGATTGATGCGGTGGCCGCGGCACGGGCCATCATTCGGCAGATAGCGGATAATATCTGACGTCGGAAGGACACGCCGTATGGACAAAGAGCAGAAAACTCAAACTTTCTGACTGGTTCGGTCGTCCGGAAAAGGCGCAACAACGCAAAGTTGGCCGCTGATCGCCAATCTTATGAGGCGCCTAAACCATCATAGCCGCAAAAAAGCCGTGAAAACTCGACCCCGATGCGGTACTCTTAGCCAGTCAAAGTGCCCACCAGAAACGTAATAGTAGGATTTCGAGGGCAAGTTATGAACAATGACCTTTCCAATCAGGACAAGGGCAGCGCAACCTACGTCTTCTTAGTGTGCGCGGTGGCCGCCCTGGGCGGCCTTCTGTTCGGCTACGACACCGGGGTAATCAACGGCGCAATAGGGCCCCTCAAGGCACACTTTCTCCTTAATCCAAAGGCCGAAGGTTGGGCGATGGGTTGCGCCTTGCTTGGCTGCGCCATCGGGGCGGCCCTCGCCGGAGTGCTCAGCGACCGGCTCGGCCGCAAGAGGGTCCTCATCCTCTCGGCCGTCCTCTTCTTCATCTCCGCCGTCGGCACCGCCCTGCCTAAGACCATAACCCAGTTCATCATTTTTAGAATAATCGGCGGTCTGGGGGTAGGCGCCGCCTCGATAACAAGCCCGATGTATATTGCCGAGATTTCCCCGGCCCGTATCAGAGGACGAATGGTCTCGGTCAATCAATTCGCAATCGTCACAGGCTTTCTCGTCGTCTATTTCGCCAACTACTTCATCGCACTCCAGGGCGACCAGGCGTGGAACCAGGAGCTCGGCTGGCGGTGGATGTTCGGCTCGGAGGCCCTGCCGGCTGTGCTATTATTAGTATGTCTCTTCTTTGTGCCTGAAAGTCCGCGCTGGCTCACCAAGCAGGGCCGCGGCGATGAAGCCCTTGGGATTCTGGCCCGCGTGGATGGGGCCGATTACGCCAAGGCCGAATTAGCCGAAATCAAAGATGCGATTGACCACGAATCCGGCTCTCTGGGGCAGTTGTTTCGGCCGGGTATGAGGATTGTGCTGGTAATGGGTATAGTCCTGGCCGTCCTTCAGCAGATAACGGGCATCAATGTCTTTCTCTATTTTGGCACTGAGATCTTCAAGAAGATGGGGGCCGGGACCAATGCCGCCCTGCTGCAGACCGTGATCGTAGGCGCGGTGAACCTGAGCTTCACCATTATCGCTATATGGACGGTGGACCGCCTGGGCCGAAGGCCGCTGATGATGATCGGCTCAGCCGGGATGGGGATTTCGCTTGCGGCGATGGGCTTAGCGGCCTACTTCGGCAGGACCGAACTGTGGATCCTCCTGTTCATCCTTAGCTATATCGCCTGCTTCGCCCTTTCGGTCGGGCCGGTAACCTGGGTGATCCTCTCGGAAATCTTCCCCACGCGCATCCGCGGCCGGGCGATGGCCATTGCAACGGTGTGCCTCTGGGTCGCCAATTACGTCATCTCCCAGACGTTCCCAATGATGGAAGGAAACAAATGGCTGCTCGAAAAGTTCCATCACGCCTTTCCATTCTGGCTCTACGGCGTCTTCTGCGTCGTCCTGCTCGTCTTCGTCAGCCGCTTCGTCCCCGAAACAAAGGGCAAATCACTCGAAGAAATAGAAAAACACTGGATAGAGCGGGCCGACAAATAGGCTCCCCCGGCAGAATCTTTGGCACGGTTCAATTCTGGGTGGCAGCCTCAAGCGCAGCTTGGGGATGGCAAAACTCCGAAAGCGGTGCAACCATCCCCAAATCCTTCGGATTTGAGGCTGCCACACCCTATGAAACCGCTGTCTAAGCACGCACATCGCTGTGCGTACTCGACTCCAAAACCGTACGTGAAAGTTTCCTTTCATACGGCTCCTCAGTAAAATGGCGTATTGTCATTACGCGCCTCATTTATAGGTAATAGCTGACAGTGTTCATGAATGAGCACTGCTTTACCTATCCGACCAATTGTCCGTCCTCGAAGGTGCTGGGCAATCATTTGGTCGCCGTGTTTGAAGAACAATCCACAATGGGGACAACAACCCCGTTGTTCCCTTAAGAGCCGTGCAAAGCCCCAAGGTATCTCAGGGTGTCTTCCCATCCGAGTACTCCAATATATCGCATCACCATCAAAAGGACTGCGATGCTTCTGGACTACGATATGTCGCCTAATGGGAATGGCAGAAAGCTTGTGTAGTACCACCACTCCTTTCTTCCCGAATTGCCAGCCCTGTCCACCAGATAGCCAGTATTTATAAGCTACCCAGCGGTGCTTCTTATTCGAGTGACGACGTTTCGCCCAAGCCCACAACTTCTGGTAGATGAGTGTATCCATCTTCCCAAAGATGTCCTTTGAAACAACCGAGGAAAAATAGTTTCCCCAGCCCCGGA
>JAGMDR010000476.1 GCA_023128595.1 Planctomycetota bacterium
GCATATTAACCCGTGAACGGTTACGTTAGATTTTAGGCACTTTGCACTTTAGGCACTTTACACTTCTTAGTGTCTTGGCGCCTTTGTGGCAGGAAATAGAAAAGGAATATTGAATGGCGACTCAATTACAGATTGCACGAACCGGGGTTATCAGCGACGAAGTTGGATTTGTTGCTCAGACCGAAAATGTTGATGCGGAACTCATACGGCGGGACCTCGCTGGCGGTCGGCTCGTAATACCCGCAAACAAGCTCCACCTCAAGACCAATCTCAAACCCGCCGGTATTGGTCGGATTCTTAGCACGAAGGTCAATGCAAATATCGGGACAAGCAGCGTTCGCTCGTCCGTCGAAGCCGAGGTCGAAAAGATGCAGGTTGCGCTGGCGGTCGGCGCCGATGCGATTATGGATTTGAGCACCGGCGGCAATCTCGACCAAATCCGCGAGCGATTGATTGCCGAATGCCCCGTTCCATTCGGGACGGTGCCGATATATCAGGTCATAGAGGGCAGAAACGTCGAGGACATCGACCATAGGACCATCCTCGATATCATCGAAAAACAGGCCGCCCAGGGTGTCGATTTCTTCACCATCCACGCCGGCGTATTGAAAGAACACCTGCCCCTGCTCGAGAATCGAATCGCAGGCATCGTCAGCCGGGGCGGCGCGCTGTTAGCCAAATGGATGCTGCACCACAACAGGCAAAACCCCTTCTATGAGATGTTCGACGACCTCTGCGCAATACTCACCGAGTATGATATCTGCTTTTCCCTGGGCGACGGCCTTCGCCCCGGAGCAATCGCCGACGCCACCGACCAGGCCCAGCTCGCAGAACTAAGGACCATCGGCGAGCTTACCCAGAGGTCGCAGGAAAAGGGCTGCCAGGTGATGGTCGAGGGTCCCGGCCACGTGCCCTTCGACCAGATACGGCATAACATGGAGATCGAGCAGGAGATTTGTCACGGCGCCCCGTTCTACGTGCTCGGCCCGCTCGTAACCGACATCGCCCCCGGCTACGACCACATAACCTCGGCAATAGGCGGCACGGCGGCTGCCTTTTACGGCGCTTCGTTCCTCTGCTATGTCACCCCCAGAGAGCATCTGGGCCTGCCGAACGCCGACGACGTCCGCGCCGGCGTTATCGCCACGAAGATCGCAGCCCACGCCGCAGACATTGCTCGCGGCCTAAAAGGCGCCTCCGACCGTGATAAAAGACTGAGCATCGCCCGAACGAATCTTCAATGGCAAGAACACTTGGCTGAATCGCTCGACCCGCAAACAGCCGAGAAAATGCACCTCGAGGCCTGCGAAGAAATCGGGCCGGAGCAGTCGTCCTCGGCTGATTACTGCTCGATGTGCGGCAAAGAATGGTGCAGCATCAGGATAAACAAGGAAATCCGCAAGGCAATAAAGCCCAAAGACCCCACAAGCGTATAATTTCCCGAATCTTCTGGATTCAATATGACTATTCGAAAGCCCGCAAACCTAAAATGGCCAAACGCAAAATTCTAATAGTCGAAGACGACCGTGATATCACGGAAATGGTCGAGTACAATCTCAAAGAGGAGGGATTCGAGACCATCTCCGCTCCGAACGGTCGCACCGGCGTCGAGCTGGCCGGTAAACACCGCCCCGACCTGATCATCCTCGACATTATGCTGCCCGTTATGGACGGCTTCGAGGTCTGCCGAACCCTAAAGAGCGACCCCTCGACCGCAAACATACCTATTATCATCCTCAGTGCAAAATCGCAGGAGACTGACAAAGTGCTCGGCCTGGAACTGGGCGCCGATGACTACGTCACAAAGCCGTTTAGCCCGCGCGAGCTAATCGCCAGAACGCGGGCGATTCTAAGGAGAGGCCGCGAGCGCCGCCTCACGACCAGAACCCAAAGGGGCGACATCGTCATCGACGGGACCAAGCACAAGGTAACGGTCCGCCGCGAGGAGGTCTCGCTGACCTTCACCGAGTTCAAGCTCCTTGAATTCCTGGCCCAAAGACCAGGCGTCGTACTATCCAGGGATAAAATCCTCGATGCCGTCATCGGTGAAAACGCCATCGTTTGCGACAGGACCGTTGACGCACACATAAAATCATTAAGACGCAAATTAGGCCCCGCCAGGGGTTATATCGAGACCATTCGCGGGGCCGGCTACAGGTTCAGGGAACTCTAAATGACCAAAAGGATTATCTGGAAATTCTTCGGCGCCTTCGTATTCCTGACCCTTATAGCGGTCTTCGTCTTGAATTTCTTCGTAAGCCTCAAGCTCCGCGACCACTTCGAACAAAAGATCACCCGCGAGCTCCGCAGCAACGCCACGTTGGTCGGCGATATCTTGAAGGACGATTTGACCGAAGCAAGAAACCAGGATATCCAGGATAAAGTAAACACTTTGGCAAACAAGCTCGATTTGCGAATTACGGTTATAAGCGAGCAGGGCGCCGTTCTGGCCGATTCCGAAAAAGCCCCGGCCTCAATGGAAAATCACGCCGAAAGACTCGAAGTTGCCAGGGCCCTAAAAAACGGTTTCGGACAGAGCACGCGTTTTAGCGACACGCTCAATTACAATATGAAATATGTCGCAGTCCGCATCGACGACGTCAACGACATACTCGGAGTTGTCCGTTTCGCGTTGCCCCTCTCAGAGGTGCAGCTCCAAATACAGGTCATTCACAGAGTCGTGTTGTTCGGGGCGATTACTACCCTTATCATCGCCCTGACAATCGCATACTTCGTGTCGAAGACCATAACATCCCCCATCAGGCAGATGCAGCAGACCGCTCAGCGAATTGCCAAGGGCGACTTCAGCGGCAGGGTCAGGATAAAGAGCAAAGACGAGCTGGGGCAGTTGGCCAAAGCACTAAATGCGATGGCGGACGAATTGCAGCAAAAGATCGAGAACCTCAAGAGAATGGACACGATCAGAACGGACTTCGTCGCCAACGTCTCCCACGAGCTCAAAACGCCCTTGACCCTCATCAAGGGTTACATCGAGACCCTCGAAGACAGGGCGATAGATAACAAAGAAAAGACCCAGAAATTCGTCTCAATCATAAAGGACCATGCAAACAGGCTTGAGAATATTATAAATGACCTGCTGAGTCTAAGCGAGCTTGAGCTTTCAAAAGACTCCCTCGCCAAAACCACGTTCGACCTCAAAGCCCTGATTGACGAGGTCGCTCTCGGCTTCGGACACGCCCTCGACACCAAGAATCAAACTTTAACCGTAAGTGCACAAGGAAATGACTTCAAAGTTACCGCCGACGCCGACAAGATTGAGCAGGTCTTCGTGAATCTCATAGACAATGCCATAAAGTACACCAAACACCCCGGCCGAATCGACATTTCAATTCGCCAAGACGCTCAGGACCTCACCGTAATCGTCCAGGACAACGGTATCGGAATAGCCCCCGAGCATCTCAACAGGGTCTTCGAGCGATTCTATCGCGTCGATAAGGCCCGGTCTCGCCAACTGGGCGGAACCGGCCTGGGCCTCGGAATCGCAAAGCACATCGTCCTCGCCCACAACGGAAAAATCAGTATCCAAAGCGAGCCCGGCAAAGGAACGAAGGTCCTTGTAACGCTCTCCCGAAAGTAAAACTTTTTTCGCTCTTCACCAAATTTTCACATTCCCTTCATATTGCCTTCACACTCCCATCGTATACTTTCTTGAGAAGTATAGGAAAGGGACTATGAACAGTACAATCAAAACAGTCTCAAGAGTTTTGGCCGTAGTCGTATTGCTCTACCTGTTCCTGGTGAGCATCGGGCTTATGGGAGCCGCATTCAAGGGCTTCGGAAAGGGTTTTGCCGAAAATCTCATCAAGACAACCGCCAACCCCTTCGTCGGCCTGTTCATCGGAATCCTGGCCACAAGCCTCGTCCAGAGCTCCTCCACCACCACTTCGATAGTGGTCGGTATGGTCGGCTCCGGGATCATCGAGATCCCCCATGCGATTCCCATAGTTATGGGCGCCAACATCGGCACCACCGTTACAAACACCCTTGTCTCGCTGGGCCACGTCAGCCGCCGGGATGAGTTCAGGCGGGCGATAAGCGCCGCAACCGTGCACGATTTCTTCAACCTTATTTGTGTCTCAATTATGTTTCCGCTCGAGCTGGCGACGGGCTTCCTTCAAAAAGGCGCTACCTGGATGAGCACAATGTTTGAAGGCGCCGGCGGAGTCAAATTCGTCAGCCCCATCAAGCTGGCCACAAAACCGGCCGTCCACCTCATACACAACCTTGCCCTCTGGCTGAGTGGCTCGTCCCTCGCAAGCTATATATCTATGCTGATCCTCTCGATGATTCTGCTGTTCTTCGCTCTCTACTTCATCGTAAAGGTTATGAAGTCGCTGGTCGTAAACAGGGCAGAGATCGTTCTGAACAATGTAATCAGCAAAAGCCCGGTGCTCGGGCTTTTTGCAGGGTTGGCTTTCACTATTATCGTACAGAGCAGCTCGATCACCACTTCGCTGCTGATACCGCTCGTAGCGGCCGGCATTCTCACTATCGAAGGGGCGTTTCCAATCACTATCGGCGCCAATATCGGCACGACAACCACCGCTATTCTCGCGTCCTTCGCCACCGGAAACATATCCGCAATAATCATTGCCTTCGCCCATTTCCTGTTCAATCTGACGGGAACCGTATTCATTTATCCGATAAGATTCTTTAGAATGGTCCCCATAAGCCTGGCCAAGTCTTTCGGAGACCTGGCAGCCGAAAAACGATGGTACGCCTTCGCTTACGTCCTGGGCGTGTTCTTTATCATACCGGCATTCTTGATTCTGATATCGAAGTTATTCTAACTAAAGGAAATAGAAATGTTCAAAAATCTGTTAAGCTTCTGGAAAGGCAAGGACTTCCTCGCACAGGTCTTCGAGGAATTCAAGGGCATGCTCGATGATTCCGAATTCATGTTCAGAGCCGTGTGCTCCCGCCTCCTCGATAACGTCGAAGAGCCTGATCTGAAAAAGAGGCTCTACGAAGTGGATAAGAAGGTGAATCTTCTGCAGAAAGGTATCCGCAAGCGGATTGTTGAGCACCTTTCGTTCCAGCCGACTGTGGATGTTACCGCTTGTTTGTTGTTGATGAGTGTTGTAAAGGATGCCGAAAGACTCGGCGACTACGCGAAAAACCTCTATGAAGTTACCGAACTCCTTGAAAAGCCGGTTGGCCGAGCCCTGTTTACGGAGTACTTTAACGGCATTGACAAAGACATATTGACCCTGTTTGAGCAGACGAAAGATGCCTTCATTGGAGCAGATGAAGACAAGGCCAAGCTGGCGTGGGGCTATGAAAGGGGGATAGCCAAGGAGTGCGATAGAATCGTTGAGCGTGTGGCCCATAGCGACCTTTCGGTAAACCAGGCCGTTTGCTTTGCCCTGGTCGCCAGGCACTTTAAGCGCATCATGGCTCACCTGGTGAACATCGCGACATCTGTCATTTTACCGTTGAGTGATTTGGACTATTTTGATGAAAGAAGGGCCAATGATTAAGTCATCAAGAATCACAGGCTGCCCAACGATTACTGTCAGAATCTCCACACAAATACCGTCAAGCCAAAAATGCTCCAGTATGCCAAAGTCCCAAAAAGCAGCGGAACCTTAACTGTCGCATCAAGCTTTCTGACAGCGGGTGATTTGCAGAAAATTAACAGCGTAGCCGTCAGCGCTATCAGGAGCACCGCCGCTGCCGAACAACTTACTACCGGATAAAGCGCACCCGGCACCGACTTGTCCAGAACCAGTGTCCCATCGAGTATCTTTTGAGCCGTCGCAACACCTTTGGGGTCCGAAAACACATACGGCCAGTAGGGGATGCGCGAGGTCATCTTGAGTATTGCCTTGATTAAATGGGCGCCCGCCATTGTCGGAAGCACCAGCAGAGCAAATGTCTTGACTACTGCACCTGCCCCCCCCGATAGCACTTTCGCCAAAACGCCCACCGTTAGAAACAAAATACCAGGAAATATGACAAACATAACGACAGCCGAAACGAAACCGGCCATTGGTCCTGCTATCCCTAAAGCATCGGCGATATGATCCGGGACCCACGTTAGAATATGCTTGGAGGCCTTCCATTCCGACAGGATTTCATAGACGACGAATCCGCTTACCAACACAATGAATCCCACCTGTGCAGCTCGCAGTTCAACGGCCGCGAAGAAATCGGCGAATGGCCGCCTGGTGGACAATCGCAAGTTACCGGATGGACAGGCCTTGAGACATTGAGTGCACAGCAAACAATCTCGATTGTCCTTGATCGTCGCCGGATAGAGGTTGCTCGTACACGAGCGCCCGGTTATTCGATAGTGATTCTTCTTCACTACGCAGTCTTTCGTCTTACAAGCCTTGCAGACCGACACATCATCCGCCCGCCATTCGAACGGCGAAACAAGGGCATACAGGCCAAGCAAATGGCCTACCGGGCAGACATAGCTGCAGAACGCCCGCTTCTCGAATATCAGGCCAACAATCGCTGCCACCACCAGAAGCATTAGCAAATAGAGTGCCATTCGCTCTGGGACCCGGTGCACGGTCAGAGTGTGCACTCCCACAAGTAAGATGACCGCGTAAAAGATGGTGATTACCCAGCCGCTCTTGAACAGTTGAGGCGCCTTCTGTCGCAGCCCTATCCGGCCCGCCAGAGAGGTTACCAGCTCCATCGGGCACACCATGCACCACACGCGACCTAATAAAATCGCAGCAATTATGATCAGCGGCCACCAGTATGACCAGATTATCAAGTTCGCCAGGTTTGTGTTCCGCAGTTGCTTGGCGAAGTCTGGGTTATCTGTGGATACCCCAATGCCCCCAGCAATAAGCAGCCCGAAAACCACTAACATAATCAATTGCGGCACAATTGGAAACCAGCGCGAGCCCAGCAAACTGCGAACACAACGAGCATTCAGCAAATTCAACTTTCGATCCCTTTCTCACAAATGACGAATTGCAAAACGGCCGCGCGCCACCTGCAAACCGGCACCCGTCGAGAACAACAGTACGGCTCTGGAACCCTTGTTATAGTACGTGACGGATAGCAGCTTCCGGTTTATGTTTTCATTGAGTCAAATTCAACAAAGGCTATCGGCAGGAAGATAAAAACCGGCAGCCACGCCCACAGCTCCGGCATTACCCTGTCGAAAACAACCTCCGTAGCAAGCAGCTTGCAGACAAAAGTGGTAATAAAGCACGCCCCCGTCGTCGCAAAGCTAATCATAATCGCCGATTTCATCGACTTGGGATCGCGGCAGACCAATATCGGCAGGCTTATCATAAGCATCACCAGATTGATAATCGGATCGGTAATGCGAAAATGTTTCTGACTCCAAAGCTGAGCTATATCCTTAATCTTCGCCTTTTGCTCGGCCAGAGCGGCCAGTTGCCGCGAGCTAAGCAGAGTCTTGTGCTGGCTCCTGCGCCTGACCGGCACGTCTTTAGGAAGAAGGTCGCCCGAATCGTATGAAGCAATCGGCTGAGCGCCCTTTCTGGAGCCTTTTTCTATAAGTCGTCCGTTAACTAAATCCCACCTTTCGGTTGCATAGTTATAGATTGCCCGCTCGCCATGAATCAGACCCGCCACCTCCCACTCCCACCCCGCCGACTCAGGCTTCTGCCGTCGCATAATTATCGTCGGCCAATACAGCGTGGAAGTCTCCACGTCGAATTTCCGTGAGCAAATCAGCGAGCCCCGACCGTCGCTCATAAACCACACGTCGTAAGATTCCTGACCGGGAACCGTATCACGAGAACGCACAAGCTTGGACGCAAGCGGCGGTATTATCAGCTCCTGGTCAATTACCAGCAGCCCCGTCAGCACCAGGGCAAGCAGCACGATAGGACCAATCACACGCTTCAAGCTGACCCCGGAAGCCATAACAGCTACCAGCTCGCTGGAATGCACCATCCTCCCGAAAGAAAATGCCGCCGCAACCACCGTTATCATTCCCGCAAAATCTCGAAAGTACAGCGTGCTGTTCAATCCGTAATATATCAGCATGTTCTGGATAACAGCCCACGTCCCCAGCTCGGCACGCTCCGTGAATTCATCCAGGTTCACAAACAGATCAATAATTACACGCAGCCCTATCAAAACAGAGAAAGCTATCACGTAGCCGATCAGAAAGTTCTTTGCAACATATTTGTCCAATATCTTCATCTGAATCGAAAATCATCCTTGTCATAGCTGCTCAGCTCTTCAGCAGCCTGTGATATATCATCGCAGCCAGCAGCAGCAAAAACACCAGCCCCGCCCACATCAGCCCCATGCCCAAAACACTGCTTGAACCGAGGTTCTCGGTAATCTGCTTGCCACCCACTATGCAGACTATCAATACCGCCGCCGGCACGCAGCTTGCCCCGAAAGCCGTCAGCAGATGCCCCTCCTTCTTTATCACGCCGAGCCCGATGCCGATCAATATCATCGGCACGCAGCCCAAACCGAACACAAGCCGCGAATGTATCTCGGCTCGTATTTTCACCAGCGTCTTCCGCATCTTCTTGTCAAGAGCATTGCCGAGTTTCCTCAATCTCTCGCCCGGGCCCTTCTTCAATACCCGCGATTGCGAAGCCTTGCCAATCGCGCCCAGAACATTCTCCGTCTGGAATCTCTCTCTTACATCCACATCTTTCGGCGGAATCAGCCCGCGAATAATATGACGCATCTTCAGATCGCCCGACCTTTCAATCCACAAATTGTGCAAATCCATAGTCAACGTCGGCGCCAGCTTGTTGCCCTCGATGTGCAGCGAGGCCTTCATAGGTCGCAATGTGGCCGGAAGCCCTTTGCCGCTCGTGTCCGATTCAATCACCACGATCTCCCCCTCCAGCTTGACCTTCTCATCACCCACCACAACATTGCTCGCTCTGAACTCAACCAGCTTCTCACCGCTGTGCAGCCTGTAATAATTGTTGGCATCGGCCCCCAACCAGCTCTCAATATCCTGGGCCAAAAGCTCTGTCGTAAACTGCGCGCAAGTGTCACGGGCAAGCTTTTCAATCGGATGAAATCGCATCAGATCGGCCCGAATCCTCTTCATCTCACCTATCTTCTTGAACTTGATAGCATCCGTCAACAGCGAGCCGAACTCCGTACTGATCGCACCCTGCTCCACGGAAAATCCGCCCTCGTCCTCAGGTCCGATCTGGAACGTATTATCTGCGAGTATTTGCACCTCGTGAAATCTGTCCTGCAGATTGAACGCCACTCGGGCCCTCTCGGCAGTGTAGATCTTCTCTACTCCGCCGCCTTTCAAATACGCCACCACCACACCAACTAATGTGCCGCTTTGAACATCGGCATGGTCCGCATAAATCAGCCACGGCTCGTCCGTAGGAAGCTTGTAATAACCACGCCGCTCGATATTACGGAAAAGGATCTGTTTCGCATCGGCCTTGAGAGATTTCTCCGCCAAGTGAACGAAAAAGGGGAGCATGTGAAAACTCAATACCAGATTCGCTATCGCCACTACAATCGCAAGCGACAAGCCCGGATAGACCAGCGTCAGAAAACTTATCCCACTCGCCCGGCACGCGTCAAACTCGTTGTCGCTCGCGAATCGACCGTACACCAAAGCCGACGCAAACAATGCCGCCATCGGCAGCACGAACGTCAGCGTTATGGGCAGAAAATAACCCATCAGGCTCAGAACCTGCCGCGGACCGACTCCGTATTCCTGCACCGGACGAAGAATACTCCCAAGGCTCAAAATCAGCGTCAGCCCAACCACCGCAAGCACAAAAACCTTCAACAGCTCGCGAAATATATATCTGTGCAGTGTAAAAACCATTTCTCTACTTTCCAATAGCGCTTTTGCCCCTACGGTATGTCCAGCGGATTGATATCCTTAATCCTGTCCGCATAGAGCTTGTATGAGTATTTTCCTAACAGCTCTTTGCAGTACTTCTCCAACAAGGCATCTCCTTTCTCGCTGCGAATTCTCCATTTGACGCGCTCCTGGACATCATCCGAAAACTCTATCACCTTGCCCGGATGCTTCTCCAGAATCTTAACGATCCGCCACTTGAACTCGCCGCGATATGAGCCTTTCACAGGCCCAACTACCTCGTTCGGGTCACCCTCCCATAAATCCTTCCAAAAATACGCCTCGGTGCCGGGAGAAATATCAACGGCCTTGCCCTCCTTGTCCAGTGTGTATTTCTGCTTGACCGACTCGAAGTCCTTGCCCTCATCCAGCTCGCCCTTTGCTTTCTCGGCCGTCTTGAGATCCGAACACCAGATTTGGTCGATCTTGAGCTTCCTGTCTTGCCTGAACTGCTCCTCGTGCTCTTTCAAATATGCCTTCATCTCCTCGGTCGTTGGATCTTCAACCTCCTTATTCCTCGCCTGTTTGGATTCACCCAACAGAATCCTGTCCTCGTCTTCTCGCACCTGCTTCTTCAGGTTCTCGTCCTTGTCGAACCCTAACGACACCGCCTCCGAAACAAGAAGCGGCGTCCTCAAAGACCGCTCCAACAACGCATCAACCCCCTGCGGGGTATGCAAATCCTGCGGCCGACCAGACGGGACTATCTCTCCCAATGTCTCGAACCAGTCCTTCATCGTTACTTTTCCCTTGTCAAAGGTCGCCAGAACAATGTTCTTTTCCTCCTCAGTCAGCTCGTCTCTGATCTGACTGTTGCGAATCCAGGGAACCTTGCGCTCCGCTTTCGGACGATACAACAGCCTTTGGTGAAGCTGCGCCGCCTTGAGATAATTGGTCCTCATCTTTCTGACATTTGACTTCTTATATATCTCCGTGTAGTATTGGCCCAGAATTGCGTTGGCTTTCGTCCTTTCGGCCATCTGTTTTGCCCGCGCCTTGTCCAGCTTCGGGTCAGCCTTCATCCTCGCCTCGATCTCCGACTCAGTCACCGTCAGCTTGCCCACCAGGTGCTTCTGCATCAGAAGGTTCGTAATCCTTCGCTCCCTGAGTCTCTTGACGGCGCTATAGTTCATTTCCTTCTTAAGATATTCCCCTTCCTTACGGCCCTGCATTATCATCGCCTTTTCCGCTATCATCGTAAGAAGCACCTTCTTCGCGTCGGTCGGCTCAGCCTTGCCGAAACCATCGTAATCGTATGGCTGAAGCTCCGTCATCAGTCGTTTCACGAGATCATCTTTTGTGATAACGTAATCGCCTATCTCTGCAACGACAATCGACGGCTCCGCCGTGCCTTCGGCCGCTGGGCCTTCAGCCGGCCCCTCTGGTTTCTCCGCCGCCGCCGGTTTTGCCGCCGGCTGTTTCGCCTCACTGCCGGCCGGCTTCTTCGCCTCATTGACCGCACCACCGCCACCTCTCACACGCCCGACGGAAAGGACCATCACCAATCCCGCCAAAAACAGCACCAATTTGCTTGAGGTCTTCTTCATCTTGTTCACTCTCCTTGTATAGAATATTCACAATTTACGCCCGCCGCCGCCCGCATCACTCCAGGCTGTCCCGGCCACACAATAAGCTATTACGCCCTTGATTATAACCTTTTCGCCCCCATTAGCAAAGCGAAATTGTCGCTGCACGCACCTTGCCCATCCCCGACTTCGATCAGATAAGCCGATTTTCCATTTGCCTCAATCAGCCATAACCCTTACAATAGACTCGTCGAATTGTCGATACTACTCACTTACAACTGAAATCTTGGGCAAAATGGGCACGAAATATCAACAGCACTGCAAAATTGAAGTTGGGCATAAGAAAACGCAAAACCACAAAAATCCGAACGCTAAGTGCCTCCGGAACTCCCGGAAAATCGTCTTGCCCGCACTCGCCGGTTGTGCCCTTCTCTGCGTCCTTTTTCTCCTAACCGATTTGTGTGCCGATACGATTGTCCTCAAGGAAGGCCAGACCCTCACAGGCCTGATACTTGCCGAAAAAGAATCCACCTTGTACGTGGATATCGGCATTACCGTCTTGGCTGTCCCAAAAGAAGAAATACTCCAGTATGAATACACCAAGAGCTTCGATATCGCAGA
>JAGMDR010000477.1 GCA_023128595.1 Planctomycetota bacterium
CTGGGCCTCGATAATGTCGCCTCGCTCGGCTGCTCAATCGGACTCGGACGAGACCCGGGCAGCGGCTCGTCCGCCAAGGCGCTTCTAAAAATTGACGGCGAGAAAAAAGGCCTCTGCAAAATGCTCGAACTCGAATCGGCCGCTATGAGAGTACCCAAATTCGCACCGGCCGATTTCTCCTCGGCCACATTTGTCAACTTAAACGTCAAGAAGGCCTACGATGCACTCTACCGCATTGCATACGCCTTCAGCCCCCAGTTCGCTGCAATAATGGTTATGCCGATTCTGCCCACCAGCCCCGATGGCCGCCCGGGCCTGATGCTCAAAGCCGACATCATCGACCATCTCGGCTCACAGCTTCTCAGCTTCCGCAGCATAGACAAATCCGCCCCCGCAACAGCCATCCCAACGTCCGAATCCATTATTGCCCTCGCTGCAAACAACCGCAGTGCCCTCGAAACGTCCCTCTCACGCCTCCATGCCTTGTTTTCCCAGAACAAGCCCGATGCCAGACGCCAGCTCCTCGGCCACACGATTTACCTGATTGACCCCTCCACCATCCTGCCCCCCTTTATTTCCGGTGCAAAGCCGTCTATACAGGCCCCCTCTCAGCCGCCGTCGCAAATACCCCTGTCTCTACTGCTGCCCAAGATCGCATTCACAGTTACTGATACCCATCTGATTTTAGGCCTTGAGGCCCCGGTCGAGCGGGCAATTCGCACCTTGAGCGCCGGGCCCGACCCGGACGCTATCCCAAAGTGGTTCGCCAAGGCCAAATCCACCATCCCCGATGTCGTCGGATTAGCCGGCCTACAGAACGATGCCGCTTTGGCCCAGGTCGTCTGGAAAACTATGAAAGAATCCGACAGCAGCGAGTCCAAAACCTCCGACGACAAACGCTCAATCGGAATCGGCGTGAGCCCCACCGGGGGCCTCTCGCTCACACAAAGCGGCATTGACCTCGTGAACACCGGCCTCTTGCCCGAATTCGACCTCGTCCGAAAATACTTCGGCCTCTCCGTCACCTACGGAATCTCCAGGCCCGACGGATTCTTTTTCGAGTTCAAGTACATCTACCCCGACTAACACACAACACAAAAAACATACGCGCTTTATCAAGCAGACCTCCAACCGTGAGGGACGGTTAGTCTGCATTTCTCACCGCCGATCACGCATTTTATAGGAACGAGAATCGCCCTTTGTGATTTTCTTCAAAATACCGTCCTTATATTGACGCTTGCGTTTGGCTGACCTGAGTTCTGTTTCCTATATTTTAATTGGCATCATCGGGATCGAGCCTGGATCGCCGCCGGTCCCGGCCGGGCCGCGACGCGGTAATTTAGTGCAGGCGCCGACCCGAAATCCCGATGTATCCGAATGGTGGCAGGGTGCCATTTTACAGCTTAGCCGAAAGACCCGGCCCTGCACAATAAGGTCAAGGCGCAGCGCATGATACGCTTGCATAGGTGAGATGTATATGTTGGGACTCTTGAAAAGCCGCCCCTGCTCGATTGGCGTGGACGCCGAATGTGACAACATCAGATTAGCCCAGCTTGCCGACAACGGAAAGGGCATAAAGCTAATCGCCGGAAGAAACAGAAATCGCCCGGACGACATCAAACCCAGCTCCAGCAGTTGGCAACGCTGGGCTGCCCAGACAATACGCCTGTTCACGGCAAACGGTGATTTCCACGGCAAAGACGTCATCGCCGCTATACCCGCAAGCGATGTATTCATCGACCACATAAGGGTATCGAAAACAAATGACAATGAAACCAAACTCGATGATATCGCCTTTTCCAAGATAAAGCAGAAACTGCCATTCAAGCCCGTCAAAGACAACGTAATGATAAAGTGCATCCGAACCGAGGATGACAACGTCCTCGTGATTGTCGCCGAACGAAAGACCATTGACAGGCACCTCGCAATTTACGAAAAGGCCAATCTCCGCATTAAGACTATCGCCGTTTGGCCGCTTGCCCTGATAAACTGCTATACCACCTTCTTCGGAAGGAGAAAATCCGACATCGAAGCCATTGTCATGCTCGTCAGTATTGAGACAAACTGCACAAACGTTGTAATTTGTCGTCATAAGAATATCCTCTTTGCCCGCTCGGTATCGATAGGCGCAAAGCAGCTCGATGATGACAAGGTGGTAACGAGGTTCGTGCTCGAGCTGACCGCCTGCAGACGACAGTTCAGCTCGATGCACCGAAGCGCGCAAATAGAGCGCTTGATTTTCCTTACCGGCCACGCCGTTGACAGGACCACCTGTGCGGCAATAGCAAAACAGCTCGAAATGCCCGCACAGAGCGGAGATTGTCTGGCCGCCGTCCAAATAAGTAATCCCTATCGCCTGGGGATTGACAGAAGATCCGCCTCTTCCGATTCCGATGAAGTCGCGGCCCGGCAAAAGCAGCAGGTTAACTGGGCGACGGCCTTTGGCCTGAGTCTATCCTAACGAAAGACAACAAAATGAGACAATGCACGCTAATAAACGCCGCAATAGGAAGTAG
>JAGMDR010000478.1 GCA_023128595.1 Planctomycetota bacterium
CCATTTGCATTTGGAAATAAAGAGCCCCCAGGGGGCCAGGAAGGTTTGCAGCCGGTTTGGAGCACCGATGCCCAGTCGGTCCAGGGCCTCAGTGACTTGTATTCTCCCGACAAGGCCGGCGAATCGCACGTTTATGATATTGCCGATGCCTTGCTGGATATGGGCAGGATTACCACTGAGCAGCATGCACAGCTCCGGAGCCGGGAAAAGGCGAATCAGGCCTGCGATGTTGCGGACCTGCTGGCCAGCTCCGGCTGGGTCGGCGCAGATGACATCCTGGAGGCCAAGGCAAAACTCTATGACCTGGAGTTCACACATATAGGGCCTGATGATGTGGACAGGCAGGCATTTGAGAAGCTCGACGTTGATTTTATGAGAAACTGCTCTCTCTGTCCTATTGCTGTAGAAGATGGTGTCCTGGTGGTTGCAACAAGTGAGCCGGCAAACATATTCGCAATAGAGGATGTAAAAAGGCAGACGCAGATGGATGTCAGAGCCGTCGTCTGCAGCGCCGAAGATATTGAAACCGTGTGCGATTCGTTCAAGGAGCAAGGAGTTGACTACAACCTCGACGATATCATCAGTGATATGACCGATGTCGAAGTCGTACAGGACGAGCAGGAAGAGTCCGAAGACCTCGAGAGAATGGCTGGACAATCGCCCGTTATTAAATTCGTCAATTATGTCATTAGTAAAGCAATACGTGAAGGCGCCAGTGATATCCATATTGAGCCCAGGGACAAGTCGATGAGGACAAGGTATCGCATAGACGGAGTGCTTTTCGAGATGATGCAGTCGCCTCTAAAAATGCATCCCGCCATCGTCTCACGTATCAAAATTATGGCCAACCTTGATATCTCCGAAAGACGCCTGCCGCAAGACGGAAAGATATCCGTCATCGTCGGCGGCAGGGCCGTTGACTTGCGAATCTCGACCCTGCCGACAAGTCACGGTGAAAAGGTCGTCATTCGTGTGCTCGATAGTAAATCGATTCTCCGGGGCCTCGAACAGTTGGGCATGGAGCCGGAAGTTATGGACGCCTTTCGCCAACAGATTGCCCTGCCACACGGGATTCTGCTCGTCACCGGACCGACCGGCTCCGGAAAGAGCACCACCCTCTATTCGGCCCTGTGCCAAATGGATGGTGACAGCCTCAATATCTCAACCGTCGAGGACCCCGTCGAATATGAGCTTGATTTCTGTAATCAGGTCCAGAGCAATGAAAAAATCGGACTTGATTTTGCCGTCGCCCTGCGCAGCCTGCTGCGCCAGGACCCGGACATCATTATGATTGGTGAGATTCGAGACAACGAGACCGCGCGCATAGCCGTACAGGCCGCCCTCACCGGCCACCTGGTGCTTTCCACTCTCCACACAAATGATGCAGCCGGCAGCATTACCAGGTTGGTTAATATCGGCATTGATGCCTACCTGATAGCGGCCTCGCTCAACGGCGTGCTTGCCCAGCGACTCGTCAGAAAAATCTGTCCGAAGTGCAAGGAGCTCTACAAGGTTCCCGAGCACATGCGCAAGTACGTCAAGAAGACCGGAGTTGATCCCAAGCAGCTCTTTCACGGAAAAGGCTGTGACAATTGCAGGGGCTCCGGGTACCTCGGAAGAGTCGGTATCTACGAGTTCCTCGTTATTGATGACCTGTTCAGAGACATGATCAATAAGGACCCCTCGGTCGGCAGTATGCGCAAGGTCTTTCATGACAGTGGCAGAAACAGCCTCTTTGATGACGGAATAATAAAAGTAAAGCAGGGCCTCACGACAATAGAAGAAGTGCTCAGAGTCACCGAGATCTACGGCCAAAACGAAAACGAGGCTTTCGTCGAGAATGTCGAATAAGAAAAGATAAAGCGAGATACGAACATTCGTGAAGGGTGTATGAAATGATTGACATAAGAGCCATATTAGCCACCGCAATTGAAAACGAGGCCAGCGACGTCCACATTAACGTCGGTATGCCGCCCGTATTGAGAAAGAATACCGAGCTAATCGACCTGGATTTGTCCCCCGTCAGCGATGAAGACGCAAAAGAAATGGTCATCTCTATGGTCGGGTCGGAAAGGTTCGAAACATTCCAGGAAAAGAAGGACCTCGACTTCTCCACGAGTATCGACGACGGCCATCGATTCCGTGTTAACGCCCACGTCCAGCGAGATACAATCGCAATCTCCTTCAGAGTTATACCAAATCAGGTCTTCGATTTGGATGATCTCCACCTGCCCCCGATAGTTAAGGAGCTCACCGACCTGCCCAGAGGCCTGGTTCTTGTCACCGGCCATACCGGCTCCGGTAAGAGCACCTCGCTCGCCGCCATGATTGGAGTCATTAACCGAAAGTACAGAAAACGCATTATTACTCTCGAAGACCCTGTCGAATACGTGATAGAAAACGAAAACAGTATGATAGAGCAGCGAGAAATCGGGGCTGACTGCCCGGCCTTCTCCTCCGGACTCCGCCACGTCTTGCGACAGGACCCCGACATTATTATGGTAGGCGAAATGAGAGACCTCGAAACCACCAGTTTCACAATCACCGCCGCCGAGACAGGACACCTTGTCTTCAGTACACTACACACAATCAATGCCGCGCAGACTATCGAGCGTATCATAGATATCTATCCCGCCGCGCAGCAAAATCAGATTCGAACAATGCTCGCAAATACCCTGCAGGCCGTTATATCACAGACGCTCTTCAAACGAATAGACCAGCCAGGAATGGTCCCCTGCACAGAAATATTGCTCTGCACCTCCGCCGCCAGAAACTGCATTCGAGAGAACAGAATCTACGAGATTCCAAACATCATTGAAACTTCACGAAGACTCGGTATGCAAAACCTCGACAACAGCATCGCTGACATGTACTCCAAAGGCTACATCGACAGAGAAGAAGCAATTAATCGATCGAGCAATCCCGGAAAAATGGAGAAGATACTCGTGCCTATGAACGAGTTTGAAGTTGTCCAGCCCCCACACGCAGTAAGCGCAAAGACTTAAGGTGCCAAGATATGTTTCAGGAATCTTCACGTAGTCACCAGGGTGGCACTGCCGTTGCCGAAGACAGCCGCAGAGATCGGCAATCTCACGAACAGCAGGTCGCCACCGAGTCCACCTTGCCGGCCGGGTCCCTGTCAACCGGCCAAAAGAAAACCGGCTGGCAAAAAATAGGGACTTTCAGAGTCGAATTCGGGCCCAGCAGAAAGGACATCCTCAACTTCACCAACCAGCTTGCCGTTATGATCCGCGCGGGCATCAGTCTTCAGGATTCACTTGAGTCAATTGCAGGGCAAAACACCAACCAGAAATTCAGGGTGGTCATCACCGACATCAAGAATCGAATCGAAGCCGGCCAGAGCTTCTCGCAGGCGCTCGCGGAGCACCCGCAGGTTTTCACCAACCTCTACATAAACATGGTCGCAGCAGCAGAAGTCTCCGGCTCCCTCAGCTCAATGCTCCAGAAACTGGCCGAGTATCTCGATTCCGAAGCAGAAACACGCTCACAGATCAAAGGCGCTATGGTCTATCCGGTTATCATTGCCGTTATGGCCGTCGCCGTCACCATCTTCCTGTTGTGTTTCGTCTTGCCCAGGTTCACCGCCATATTCGCCGGCAAAGAGCACCTCTTGCCTACACCCACAAAAATACTGATGGCAAGCAGCGCCTTTCTTCGCGGCTTTTGGTACTTCATCATCCCCGGTGTCGGCGCCCTGATGTGGGCCTTTTGGTATTTCGTCGGCACCACCGCCGGACGATTCTGGTGGGACAAAACAAAACTCGTCCTCCCACTGATAAAAACGCTCTGCCGAAGCCTTTACATAACCAGAAGCCTCCACACAATGGGCGTCTTGATACGAGCCGGCGTCCCCATTCTAAATACCATTTCCATAACCGCACAAATCGCCGGAAACGTTCTATACAAAGCTATGTGGCTCGGCGTGCACGAGGAGGTGCGCCAGGGAAAGAAAATCGCCTCGAGTCTAAGCCAATATAGTCTAATGCCGCCCAACGTCGTCCAGATGATTCGAAGCGGCGAAGATTCCGGGACGATGGGCGACGTCCTCAGGGATGTTTCCAACTATTACGCAAGAGAGCTCAAAACAGTCATCAAAACAGTAACGTCAATGATTGAGCCCATAATGATTTGCCTTATGGGTGTCCTCGTGGGCTTCATCGCCATGAGTATCATTCTCCCGATTTTCAGAATGTCCAGTCTCGTCATGGGCAAATAGAAGGAATATTTAACCGACCAATGGGACCCCGGCCTTGGGGAGTCGCCAAATGAAAACTAACGGCTTCACCCTTATTGAGGCGTTATTCGCAATACTACTGGTGGGTCTGGCAATTGCCTCCCTCCTTGGTGCAAACACCGCATTCACCTGGACCAACGCTGCCGGAACGGACCTGACAACCGCTGAGTTCCTGCTCGAACAGATAAAAGAGCTCACCACCACGCTCCCGGTCATCGACCCGGAAACCGGAACCGCAACCTTTGGTCTGGAACCGGAAGAGGCCGGCCTGGCCGCCTTCGACGACCTCGACGACTTCGACGGCGCAAGCTTCTCGCCGCCCATCGGTGCCGACAGTGCGACCTTGAACGATTTTGCCGCGTTCACTCAGCAGGTCACCGTAGAAAACGTCAGCTCATCGAATTTTGCGCTGGCCGACGGCGACCATAACAGCCCCTTCGTCCGAGTGACCGTAAGCATCCTCAAGAACTCTAAGGAAATCAGCTCCGCAAGCTGGATTCGAGCACAATACTAAGAGGGGGTGAGAAATTGAAAGGTTTCTTTATGTCATTCCCGCGAAAGCGGGAATCCGGAAGTGGCGAGCGAGAGGTAAGCGTTGAGACATAAAACGACCTCTAACTCATAGGATACGATATGCGATATACGACATACAACATAC
>JAGMDR010000479.1 GCA_023128595.1 Planctomycetota bacterium
AAAGGCCTCGCGATGACACAGAAACTCAGTTTAAACCCCCTGAACGGTTACAAGGAACGCAGCGGCCGGCGAACTGAGCACCTCTCTCCAACCCCTCGAAAGCCTTTGTCTTATCACTCCCCCGTAAACCAATATTACAAGAAAATCAAAGTCAAGCTGTCCGGGGCCTAAAATTGACAAATGTCAGGTTTGTGACAAGAGATTGACCGGGAATCCGGACTATTGCAGCGGGTGCGGGAGCGGAATATAATGTACGTTTAGTCCGAGCGTGCGGCTTTTTTTGCGCGTGATTTGGTGCAGACGATGTGCAATATGGAGACTTTAGGTTATCGCAGACCTTTGACACACGTTTGAATTGAAAGGAAAGTCCTCATGAAAAGGAAAAGCCGAGTCTTTGTGACTGTTGTCTGTTTCTTGGCGATGTTATGCGTCTTGTTAATGGCAAGATCTCAGCAGAAGGCACAAAGGCAAAAAGCCGGGCATATCCTGGACGCCACAGGTGTTAAAGGCGGGCTTGTGGTCCATATTGGCTGCGGGGACGGGAAGCTGACGGCTGGTCTGCATGTCAATGACAGCTACCTCGTCCATGGATTGGACAAAGACGCAAAGAGTATCGCCAAGGCACGCGATTACATAAGCAAGAGAGGCCTTTACGGAAAAGTCTCCGTTGAGCAGTGGTCCGGGAAGAGCCTGCCATACACCGATAACGTGGTCAATCTGTTAGTGGCTGAGGAGCTTGGCGATCTTTCTATGGATGAAGTTATGCGCGTGCTGTCTCCGAAAGGGGTTGCTTATCTCAAGCATGGCCAGAAATGGAAAAAGACAGTGAAACCGTGGCCTGACGAGATAGATGAATGGACGCATTTTCTTCATGATGCGGACAACAATGCGGTGGCGAAGGACACAAGGATAGCAACGCCCAATCATCTTCAGTGGCAGGCCGGACCCAAGCGTACGAGAGACCACGATGCGCAGGCTAGTATAAGTGCGATGACATCGAGCAACGGGCGCATTTTCTACATACTCGACGAGGGGCTGACATCGCTTGTTCATCATCCGCCAAGATGGAAGGTCATTGCCCGCGACGCCTTTAACGGCAAGCTCCTGTGGAAGCGTGAGATTGATTCCTGGATAACACATCTGCACTATTTCCGCACCGGCCCGGCCCAGTTGCCTCGGCGTCTTGTCTCGATTGGCGAGAGCGTGTATGTAACACTGGGATTTACCGCACCGGTGACGGCGCTGGATGCGGCAACGGGTAAGACGGTACTGACGTACAAGCGGTCGAACAAGGCCGAAGAGTTTATATGTCATGATGGAATTCTGCTTGTGGTGGCCGGAGATCCGCAGGTGTGGGACCGTCACGCTCCGGTGATTGACAGTTATTGGGAGTTCTATGACGAGGAGGGGCCCCAGCCAGGTAAGTGCATTATTGCTTATGAGGCCGATACGGGAAAGGAGCTTTGGAGGATAAAGGGAGCCAATCTTGCCCGTCTGGCGCCATTGTCGCTGATAGCCGGAAACAAAAAGGCTTTCTACCTGGATAACGAAAAACTCTATTGTGTCGATTTGAAGAGCGGAAAGGAGTCCTGGAATGTCCCGTTTCCCACACGTGGCCTTTTCCTGAGGAACTACGCGCCGACCGTGGTCCACTACAAGGACACGGTTGCCTGTCTGTCATTGGAGTCCCTAACGGTGTTTTCGATTAAAGATGGAGCCAAGCTCTGGGAGACGAAGGGATATGCGGGCTTTGCTTCGCCCGGTGATCTGTTTGTGATCAACGATGTTGTATGGACTTTTCCCGGCACACAGGCGATCAAGGTCAAACCCGCCGATGTCCCGGGTGGCGGTAAGGAGTTTTTGGCCTTCGACCTGTACACCGGCCAGGTAAAGAAATCGTTGGTCAAAGCGGATGTGTGGCCGACCGGACACCATCATCGCTGTTACCGCAATAAGGCCACGGAGCGATACCTCATCAGCAGTCGGCGGGGTCTGGAGTTTGTGGACCTCGAGGGTGATGAAAACACTATCAACTGGTGGGTCAGGGCCGTCTGTCAATATGGCTTTATGCCCTGCAATGGACTGATCTATGCGCCGCCGCATCCCTGCCAGTGTTTCAACGACATCAAGTTTGACGGGTTTCATGCTCTGGCCGCCGAGGCAGTAAGAAGTGACAGTGATAGTGGGGGCAGGTTAGGCAAGGGCAAGGCATACGGGGAAATAGCGTTGAACACTGAACACCGGAGGCAGAACACTTTCGCAGCGGAGCCCAGGGATGTAATCTGGGCGTCTCCGGTGCCGAATGCCAATGTACAGGAGTGGCCGACGTATCGTCACGATATTACCCGCAGCGGTTGTGCGAGCACAAAGGTTCCGGTTGACCTTGAGGCCAAGTGGAAGGCCAACATAGGCGGCAGGCTGAGCAGTGTGGTTGTGGCCCGGAATAAATTGTTCGTCAGTGCGGTCGATGAGCAGACCGTCCACTGCATTGATGCTGATAACGGCAACGAGTTCTGGAGGTTCATCGCCGAAGGGCGCGTTGATTCGCCGCCGACTATATACGGCCCGATGGCGATTTTCGGATGCCGCAATGGTTATGTTTACGCGCTGCGGGTCTCTGATGGTCAGCTAATTTGGCGTTTCCGCGCTGCGCCGGTTGACAGGCGCACGGTGGTCAGGGACAGGCTGGAATCCTTGTGGCCGATACACGGCAGCGTACTGGTTGTAAACGGCACGGTCTATTTTGCTGCGGGGCATACTTCATACCTTGACGGCGGGCTCCGGCTGTATGGCCTCGATGCCGGAACAGGGGCGGTGCTGTGCAGTACGACTTTAAGCTCGGAGGGGGCCGGTAAAGACGGGACCTTGCCGGACATCCTTATTTCGGATGGGCGGAATATCACGATGCGCCAGAAACGGTATGATTTGTCGCTGCAGGCAAGTGGAGGGCCGAGGGCCGCTACAATAGTAACAAACACCGGTCTTCTGGAGGATTGCTGGGGGCACAGGTGGAACTGGCAATTAGGAGCCGGCGATACATTCGGCAAGCTGTTGGTGTTCGACAAGGCGATGGCTTACGGTGTTCAGACGTACTACACGTTCCTCAAGCACGACAAATCAATGCAGCCCGCCACACATACCGGCCACCTGCACCAGAAATACGCCAGATACACGCCGGCGCAGTTTCCTATAGGGACCCGGCTTTTCGCACGCCAAAACACGAAGCAAACGACTCAACAAGCCGGCAGAAAGCAAAGACGGACCCTGGATGCTAACAGCCACAAGTGGAACGAAAAGACTCTTGTTCAGTTCCGCGCAATGGTACTGGCCGATAATCTGCTCTTTGGCGCCGGGTGGAAGGACTCGGCTAAGATGTTTGAGAAGAATCCTTATAGTGAGCACGACTCGGTCCTCACCGTCGTCTCTGCCGCTGACGGTGAGAGACTCAAAGAGTATCCGCTCAAAGCCGAACCGGTTTTCGACGGCATGGCCGCAGCCTACGGCAAGATGTATCTGGCTCTCAACGACGGGACAGTCTTGTGCATGGGCCCGGGTCGCTAAAAAGAACCGCGCACGATGATTGTACGGTCGATCGCTGATGGTCATCGCGAGAATTTATCCCCTAATCTACCCGGTGGGTTCGGTATTATATATGTGTCATGAAATCCCACAGAGGTTTGGGCGGCTATTCGTTCAGGGCCGGGTGGAAGAACAGTGCGAGCCTTTTCTTTTCGACGGGGCCGAGCTGGGTTATCAGCGAGCCGAGGAAGAAGACGATGCCTGCGACGATAAAGGATGCGAGGAATCCGTTGAGATTCAGCAGGAACGGCTGGGGCCAGAGCACCATGTTTTCGCCGCGTATGACGCCTATGACAAGGAATGTTGCGTTCATGCCAGAGCCGACGAGGGTTGCGGCGATCGCTCCGGCGCGTGTGGCGCGTCGCCAGTAGTAGGCGCCCCAGAGGGGGAAGATAGTTATCGCAGCGGTGCCGAACATGCTGAACGCACTTAGAAACGAGGCGAGCATGCTGAAGATCAAGACGAAGTACCCGAGACTGGATCCGGCGACGAAGTAGTCATCCGCACTTCGTGTGAAGCCTCTGTACATGGCGAGGTAGCCGACGCCGACCGACGCCAGGCATATCCCCGCTATAATTGCGATTGCGAACATTAGTCGTCCTCTTTGGGAGAATCCGCCTCGTCGGTGTTGACTTGGGCCAGTTCTGAGACTATCTCAGGAAGTTCCTCGTCACTGACTGTAATACGTGTCGCGAAGAGCTATATCCATTCGAGAGCGAACAGCCCTGCGCCGAAGGCTGCTGCCACGATGGCCCAGGTCGGCACGCCCGCAATGCGCTCTGTCGGGCCGTAGCAGGCGTACAGGATGGGACACCAGCAGAAAAACGTGAGAACCAAAAAGGCCAACATGAAGATGCGACCTGTCCAGCGGCTGTTTGTGCGTTTTATCTAATACATTCCTTTCACGGACAGGAAATATGATTTCGAACTCGGAAGCGATTATACCACACCACTTTCTACTGTGCAAATACTGCTGTGCCATATAAAACTAAGAACAGTGGGACTGTCGAAAACCCCCTTGATTCCCCATAAGATATTATACTTCAAATAACCGCTGGATGCCACGTTACTATTACAAAAGCATGGAGCCTTCATCGACTATATCGCCCCTTCGCCCGCCAAACAAGTCCGCCGTAGGCGGATTTCCACAATCCACTCAACAATCCGTGTTAA
>JAGMDR010000048.1 GCA_023128595.1 Planctomycetota bacterium
AAGATTGACCCCTACGTTGAAGCCGTGGAAAAGGTCCTGCCGCTCGTTGACCGGCTTCGCAGCGGCGGCCATACGATTGAAGCGCTCGACCTGGGCGGCGGCTACGGCGCCGACTACGAATCCGACACCGTACCCTCGGCAGCCGAATACGCGGCAGGCATCGTCCCACTGCTCAAAGATAAGAACCTCAAACTCATCCTCGAGCCCGGCAAGAGCATCTCGGCCAATGCGGGCATATTGCTTACTCGGGTCCTTTATACCAAGCAGGGTGGGGCAAAGGAATTTGTCATAGTCGATGCGGGGATGAACGATTTGATTCGTCCCGCTCTGTACGATGCGTTTCACTTCATCTGGCCCACGAAGGTTCCGGAGCGGTTTGTTCCGCGGCAGCGCACTAAGGATTTGGAACTGGCCGGGGCGAAAGTCGTCGATGTAGTCGGGCCGATTTGTGAAGGTGCGGATTTCCTCGCAGAAGACAGGATTCTACCGCCCGTCCAGCGGGGAGACCTGCTAAGCGTCTTTACCGCCGGGGCCTACGGCTTTAGCATGAGCAGCAATTACAACGCCCGAGGCCGGGCACCCGAAGTCCTTGTTGACGGCGCCAAATCCTCGGTCATCAGAAAACGCGAAACCTACGAAGACCTCACTGCCCTGGAAAAGTGAGACCACGATGTTCACGCCTCAGTGCGGCTGCGACTTGCAGATTTCAGCCCAGCGTGCAGAATATCCCGGTTCAACTCGGAAGTTTCTCTCTACAAAGCCGGTATCGACCTTGTTCTTGTCAAAAAAGTCAAGCATTTAGCGATTTGTTTATCCAGTCCCTGATTTCACCGGTCATCTTCTCTGCCTTGACGGCGGTATTTCTGTCGTAATGAGTCGGCCAGTGGACAGGATAGCGAGTGTCAATATAAAACGGGTTGAGGAACCGACAGCATTTGCTGGAGCTCTTCTACCTGCGGATTGTTCTGTTTGCAGGTATCCAGCAACTCCAGGAGGTTATGGACGGCTCTAAATTTCAGGTACTACCTCACGATGTTGGTAAGCTTTTTTACGCTTAAAAAGCCCTATTGGGCTATTTTAAAGGGCGTATTAGCTCTAAATTTCATATAACTACCGTACATCATACTTTAACAGAAAGGTAAAATAGTCCTCAAATACCCAAAATTCAGACGTTCTTTTACCAACATTATGAGGGTATACCAAATTTCAACTCGTTGGCGACTATGAAGGCCTTGAGATATTTCTCCGCCGCCTGATGAAAATGAAAGCATATCTGACCAAAATAATCTGTGCACTCAATGCCCACACGGGCAAAGCCATAGTCTTCATCTGCTTTCTCTATCCATTCTTTGGCAATTTCAGGCAGCATCGTAAAGCACTTTACCTTCCTTGAGAATACTTTTTATGAATGGATCATGCAATTTCAGTCTTTGCTCAAGCTCCTCCGGTTTATATACGATAAAATCAGTAGCCAGGCTGTATTTGATAAGCGCATCGAGTTCACGAATTCTATCAACGCCAAGTTCGGGCACATCCTCTTTGATAATAAAAAGGTCGATGTCCGTCCCCAGTTTCACCTCGCCTTTAGCCAGTGAGCCAAAAAGAATGATCCTTTCCGGCTTATACAGGTGGATAAGCTGGCTTACGATATTCTCTATTTCTTTGTCGAAACGCTTCTTTGATATCATTTTTGATATTCTCTTTTCACCTGATTTCTCGAATCCGCAAATATCATAGCCACTTAAAGACGGACGATCTGCAACTTTTCAGAAGTTTCGCTCGACGAAGCCGGTATCAACCTTATTTTTGACGAAGAGGTTGTGGGAGAGGATGTCCAGGCAGGCGGGTATTGTCGTCTTGATCGGCTCGATGACAAATTCCTGCAACGCCCTTCTCATTGTCGTTATGGCTTCGGCACGTGTCCTCTGGTGAACGATCAGCTTTGCAATCATCGAATCATAGCTCGTCGAGACCGTCCAGCCCTGATGAACGTGCGTATCGACCCGAACTCCCGGACCGCCGGGCGGAATATACCTGGTTATCGTGCCCGGACAAGGCGCAAAATTATTCTCCGGGTCCTCGGCGTTAATTCGGCACTCAATGGCCACTCCGGCGAGCTTGATATTCCTTTGGCTGGATTTGATGGTATGGCCGCTGGCTATCTTCAACTGCCACTTAATCAAATCGTGTCCGGTGACCATTTCCGTAACCGGGTGCTCGACCTGGATTCGCGTATTTGCCTCAATGAAGTAGTACTCCTTATGCTCGTCCAGAAGGAACTCAACGGTTGCGGCACTGACGTACCCGGCCTCTTTGATAATCCTCAACGCCGCTTCACAAAGCTCTTCTCTCGTATGCTTATCAAGGACGGGGCAGGGTGATTCCTCGATCATTTTCTGATGTCTTCGCTGGATGGAGCAGTCCCTTTCGTAAAAGTGCAGTGCGTTGCCGTCGCTGTCGGCCATCACCTGGACTTCGACGTGGCGTGGCTCAACGATGAACTTTTCCAGATAGACACTGCCGTCACCGAACGCGGCCTCTGCCTCGGCACGTGCGGCGTTGAAAGCCGAGCGAAGGCTGATATCGTTATGTACGACTCTCATACCTCGCCCGCCGCCTCCGGCGGCCGCTTTTATTATCAGGGGGTATCCCATCTTGTTTGCCAGTGTCAGGGCTTCGGACTCATCTTCGATGGCGCCGTCCGAACCCGGCACAACCGGAACCGAGACTTTTTGGGCGAGTTTGCGGGCCTCAACCTTGTCACCGAGCAGTCGCATTGCCTCAACAGGAGGGCCGATAAAGGTTATTCCGCAGTCGCGGCATATCTGTGCAAAGTTTACGTTCTCAGCCAGGAAGCCGTATCCCGGATGAATTGCGTCCACGTCGGCGACTTCGGCTGCACTTATGATGCTCGCGATATTGAGATAACTTTCGGCGCAGTCGGCCGGGCCTATGCAGATCGCTTCGTCGGCGAGCTGCAGGTAGGGCGCATCCTTGTCGGCCTCGGAATAAACCGCAACCGCTTCGATGCCAAGCTCGTGACAGGCACGGATTATCCGAAGTGCTATTTCGCCACGGTTTGCTATAAGGATTCTTGAAAGCATTTTTCAATTCACTGTTTCTATCGATTATTGCCTTTAGAGCTCCTATTGACCCCGGCCTTTTCAATAATCAATAGAAAATAATCAATTATTAGTCCGGTCTGACTCTAAAAAGCACCTGGCCATACTCGACGGCCTGGCCGTTGCTTACCAGCACTTCGGTAATCGTTCCGCTGGTCTCAGCCTTTATTTCGTTCATTACCTTCATCGCCTCGATTATACAGACGACTGTCTGCGTGTCGATGTGTGAGCCGAGCTCAACATAAAGCTCGGAATCAGGGCTTGCCGTTGCGTAGAATGTTCCCACGATGGGCGACTTTATCTCCACCAGACCCTCTTCCTGCTGGTCCGGCGAAGCCTGGGCGGAAGTCGCCGCGCTATCTTCAGCCGGCGAGTGTGCAGGGACGACCCGCGGTTCATGCCCAATCACAGGCACAGCGGCAACGGCCCCGCCGACAGCGGGTTGAGGTTGGGAGCGTTTGAGGGAGATTTTGTTGTCGCCGTGCTTGATTTCAATCTCTACCAGCTCGTTTTCCTTCATTATTTTGATAAGTTTCTTTATTTTCTGCAAATCGGTATCTTTATCCGCCATTGCCGCATCCTTTCCATGCAAAAGGTATCGATCAAGCCCAATTAGTATAGCGTACGGATGGGCTTTTGCAAATAATTTCTGTCACGAGGCAGAAACGGCAGTCGCGCGTGTTGAAGGTGGTTTTTGGGCGATTGCCGATGGCTCTTGCCGCCGAAAGTCCGCGCCGGGAATGCTAAATCCAAAACTGGCCGTATGATAAGAGATGAGAAGCGATACTCGGCGCCGGTTAGAGTATCTCAAGGCCGACTGCTGTAATATCGTCAACCTCGGATACGTCGATTCTCTGGTTGTGCGCGAACGTGGTGAGATTGTCCACAATTTGGGCGATGGACAATTTGCTCAATTCGCAGAATTCGTCCTTGAAGTGAAAGCCGACCTGGTCATTATAGCCGCCGATGAACCGATCTGCCCCGTCGGAATATACGAGCAATTTGTCACCTGGCTCAAGTTGTATTGTTCGCTCGGCGAATTCGGCCTGGTCAAAAACTCCGAGAAGCGAGCCTCGCAGCTCGAGCTGCTCCGGTTTTGCTCCCGGCTTCATAAGAATCGGGTAGGGATGTCCTGCGCGGCAATAGGTCAGCTCCAGGGTCTGCGTGTTGAGCAGACAATAACAGCAGGTGGCGAACTGATAGCCGGAGAGTTTTTGTGCGGCCATACGCACGTTGAGGTTTTTCACAACGTCGGCGGGACCGAATATACGGTAATCGCTCTTGACGGTCTGGCGCATGACCAGGGCCTGCTTTAGAAAGATGGTCAGCAGTGCGGCAGGCAATCCGTGCCCGACGACGTCGGCTACATAGAAGCCGATGTGCTGCTCATCGATACGAACGATGTTGTAAATGTCCCCCGATACCCACTCGGCCGGCAGGAACGTTGCCGCCCATCTTATCCTGTCGGTGTTGGGCAATTGAGTGGGCAGGAAATCCTGCTGAACGAGACCGGCCAGACGTAGCTGCTCGGCCAGATTGTCCACCAGGGCCTCTGTCATATGGAGCTGCTCTGCGAGGGTGTTCCTGTAGAGCTTGTGCATTTTATTGGGGGGGCCTGCGGGCTTAACGGTAATTCCGTCACTTTTCTTGCGGTATGCAAGGTTCATGCTGATTCTTACCCACAGGTCATCTATCGAGACGGACTCCATCTTGCTGGTCATTGAGAAGCTGCTCTTAGCCGGCGCCAATGCGAAACTCTTTACGGGCAGCTCCATGCGGTTGGTCAGCAGAACTACACCGATATTTTCCGACTCGAGCGACTCGATTATTTGGGCCAATTTCTGCTGCTGTGACGTCTCCAGGTTCTCGACATCGACGATAACTGTTCCGATCAGGTCGAGCCGGTCCCGTATCTGTGGGTATGCATCTATCGGCAGGGCAGCGCAGGAGAGCCTCTTGCGCTTCAAGAGGCGTTTCATTTCGGGCGGCATTTGGCCCTGATTTGTCAGAAACAGGACATCGGTGAAGTTTCTCGGCAGTTCAACGGTATTTGTGGACTGTGGTTCTTGCATTTTGCTTGCCGCCTGGTTACGTTATAGGACGTCGAGCCAATATTTTTCCTGATAAAAATCAGCATAGTTAATTTCGGCTCGTTAGGGGCCGGACTTTGCCGTTTTTTTGGCATGGTTCAAATAAGTCAGATTCTGGGTAACATTATTTCTGGTTTCAT
>JAGMDR010000480.1 GCA_023128595.1 Planctomycetota bacterium
TACGAAATACAAACCCAATCTCCCCACCCCCAAACTTCGGGTGGTATTTTGCGTATTTTCCTTGTAGAATCGTGGATGTGATATGAATAGGGCAATCATAATCTCGAAGTTCTTTGCCGCAATACTGGCGGCAGCCGTTGGCGCGGCTTCCACCGACGGATGTGCCAAGAAACAAGTCGCCGATATGAATAGTACCCCGAAACAAAACACCGCGCCAAGACCCGCGGACAACACCGGGAAAGCTGGAAAGTACGAGAAGGCGACCTTTGCGGCCGGGTGCTTCTGGGGGGTCGAGGCCTCATTCCGAGCAGTCGAAGGCGTCGTGGCAACCTCAGTCGGATACACCGGCGGCCAGCTCGATAATCCCACGTACAAGGCCGTCTGCACCGATAAGACCGGCCACGCCGAGGCAGTCGAGGTAACCTACGACCCCAACATCGTATCCTATCAAGAACTCCTTGCGGTCTTTTGGAAGATTCACGACCCAACCACACCCAATCGCCAGGGCCCCGATGTCGGCACCCAGTACCGCTCAGCGATCCTTTACCACAACCCGCAGCAGCAGGCCCTCGCTCAGGACTCAATGAAAAAGCTGCACAAAAGCGCCAAATTCGACAAGCCGATCGTCACCGAAATTATCCCCGCCCAGAAATTCTACAAAGCCGAGGAATACCACCAGCGATACCTCGAAAAGCAAGGCAAGACATCCTGCTCGACCACCATCCACTGATCCGACCAAAAACAAAACATGCCCCCCTCCCCAATGCGTGGCAGCCTCAAGCATAGGGGATGGTCGCCTCCATCTTTCCTGTAGGCTCTCGGCGGTAAAGTCAAAACCTTGTGCGGAGAAATCCGCCCACACCCGCCGAACCTTACGCACTTTGGAAAAATTCTTTCACATATTCGGAATTTCTTAAACGCCATTTTGAAAATACGTGTTAATATAAGCGCTGGGTTGTCGTTCACACTACCAGTTGGGAAAAATAGCAAGATGGTTCGCTCGATTAACACAGCCAAAACACCGACTTCGCGCCGCTCGGCCCTGCGTCTGACCCGCGGGCGCAGACTGGGCAAGTACCGCCTGGCAAAATTGCTCGGCCAGGGCGGAACATCCGAGGTCTGGAAGGCAAGAGATTCGGTCGAAGGCATCTGGGTCGCCCTGAAGATTCCGCTGGTCGGGGTGAACGGCGAACGCGACAGCCAGGCGTTGCTCCGCGAAATTCGTCTGGTTGCGCAACTGCGTCACCCCCACATAATGCCCGTCAAAAACGCCGACATCATCAACGGCCACGCAGTTCTCGCAACCGAGCTGTCCGTCGGCACCCTTGACGACTGCTCCAGGCCTATGTCGCCCCGCCGAATCATCTCCATTATCGTCCAGGTGCTCGACGGCCTGGCCCACGCACACCGCAAGCGAATGGTCCACTGCGACGTTACCCCCGGTAATATCTTCCTTTTCCCAAACGGCCGGGCCGCACTCGGAGATTTCGGGATCGGCCTGAAAGTAAAGGGGCGAATGAGAACAGTGGACGAGTTCGGCACTCCCGGATACGTCGCCCCGGAGCAGGCCTACGGCCGACCCACATACCGAAGCGATTGCTTCGCTGTCGGGCTTATACTATACGAATACCTCACCGGCGTCCTGCCCAAGTGGCCCTTCCACTGGCCGCCGCGAGGCCACAAACGCCTCCGCCAGCGAACCAATCTGGTAATGGTAAGGTTCCTCAAGCACACCCTGGCCGTCGGCCCGGACCGCCGCTTTGCAAACGCAGACAAGATGCTTACGGCAATGCTTGAAGCCGTGCCGAAGAATCTCAAGACCAGCATTGTCCTTAAGTCCGGCAATGGAATAAAGCTCGACTGGCGCAAAATGCGCCGAGGCGCATTCCTGAAGCGATACGAGAAAGTCCTCTCCGCAGTTTTCAGGTGTGTCGATTGTGGCGAGCCGATAGCTGAGAGCATGCTCCTTTGCCCCTGGTGCGGCAGCGATCGCAGCCGCTTCGACACCAATACGCTTTTTAGCCATCTTTGTCCCTACTGCCGCAAGGGCGTCCTACCGGAATGGCGGTTTTGCCCCTGGTGCTACAGCCCCGGCCTCGACGCTCCGGCGACGCGGAGCACGGCCAAGGTCCGATATCATGCCCGCTGTCAATACTGTGCCGGAAAGCTCATGCGCTTCATGCGCTATTGCCCCTGGTGTCATCGAAAGGTTCGCCGGCCCTGGCAGGTTCGGCCTTTCCCGGAAATATGCACCCGCTGCGGCTGGTCGGTCGATACTACCTTTTGGAATCATTGTCCTTGGTGTAAACAGACACTTGTGTAAAAGACCAAGAACGAGAACTAACACGTGACCAACGATTCAGCCGATAGGTTAGGCTCATTTGGTCCCTTCCGCTGGGGCGCAGAAACTCATATCGGAAAGGTCCGCGAAGAAAACCAGGACACCTTTTTCATTGACCGGTACCTGCCCCTCTTCCTTGTGTCCGACGGGATGGGAGGTCATCGAGGCGGCGCACTCGCATCGAAAATCATTACCGAAGACCTGCCCGTTATGATCGAAAACGCCCTCGACCGGCTCAAAGTCGGCACCACGCGAACAATAAGGTCCGTGCTCAAGAGGGCTGTCGCCGAACAGAGCAGACAATTGCATCTTGAGGGAACCAGCGAGACCGGCTTCAATGACATGGGCGCCACAATCGTCATTATGCTGCTCAGGAACAACCGCTGCTTCGTCGCCAACATCGGCGACAGCAGGGCCTATCTCTTCCGTAACAACCGGCTTTCACAACTGACCCGCGACCACTCAGTTATATCCGAGCTCATTGAAAAGGGCCGCATCAGGCCCGAAGACGCCGACAACCACCACGCCGAGGGCCAGATCACCCGATATATCGGCATGGAAGAAAAGGCCCACCCCCACGTCCGGTCCCTCGCGCTCAAGAAAGCCGACCGCATCCTGCTCTGCACCGATGGCCTGACAGACCTCGTAGATGAAAAAACCATCGCAGCCATCCTCAGAACCACGCTCGATCCCCAAACCACCTGCAAAGCACTCGTGGCCGCCGCCAACAAAGCCGGCGGCTACGACAACATCACCACGCTCATAATCGACTACCCAAACCCCTCATAATCCCCAACCGATTCGAATCGCCCCGTTTAGCCGTCGCCGCGCTCAAACCTCAAGCAACACTGCAAAATGTCCGGGCGGCGCTACGCTCAAACTCTGTTTGGGCGTGTGTCTATGTGAATATATGTGTGAATATGCAGTTTCCAAAGGCCTGAGCGTCGCTGCCTGTAATCGTTCTGGTGTTACCGAACACCTCCAAACATAGTTTGAAGGCGCCACCCGAGGAGCCCTTCATCGCCCCAAAATCTCCGCGCTCCCGCAAATTTCATTTCTCCCCCAGGCTTTTTCCTTTTCAGACCCTGTCACACTAAGGCTATAATACAATACAATCAATGGGGCCGTGAAGAATGCAGGATACCATAACCGAAACCGCATTACTGCAAGCCAGCCAGGCCGGGAGCAAAGATGCCTTCGGCGCAATCATCGAGCGGTATCAACCCTTGATTTGTGCCATTACCTATAGCGCCACCGGCGATTTCGGCAAAAGCCGCGAGCTCGCCCAAGAGACATTCATCCGAGCCTGGAAGAGCCTGGTCCAGCTAAAGGACTTGAACAAATTCAGGGTATGGCTCTGCCGAATCGCACGGAACCTTGCCAGCCGGTCAATAAGGAAGCAGCGATTCGACGTCATCCGCGACACCCAGCCGCTTGAAGAGGCCGCTCTGCTCCAGGCGCCCGAAGACGACCCGGGCCAATTAGCAATTAGCAAAGAGCACCAGGCCCTCGTCTGGCAGGCACTCGAGGCAATACCCGAGCAATACCGCGAGCCAATGGTCCTCTTCTACCGGCGTCGCCACTCCATAACCCCCGTGGCGGCCGACCTCGAATTGTCCGAAGATGCTCTCAAGCAGCGCCTCTCCCAAGGCCGCAAATTCCTCAAGACCGAATTCGCCTCCCTCGTCGAAGACGTCCTGGCCAAAACCGCACCCCAGGAAGCCTTCACCATCGCCGTCGTCGCCGCACTACCCGCCCTTGCCCC
>JAGMDR010000481.1 GCA_023128595.1 Planctomycetota bacterium
ACGCCCGCATTATTAACGAGTATATCCAGCCGTCCGAACTTCTCGGCTGTCGCTTTGACGAGATTCTTGATAGAATCTTCCTCGGTCAACTCGGTAACAACAATCTCCGCCTGGCCACCGGCCTTGCTCACCTGCTCTGCGGTCTGCTCTAACTTTTCAATTGAGCGCGCAGCCAGAACAACCGCAGCTCCCTCACCCGCCAGAGCAAGGCTAATCGCTCTGCCGATCCCCCTGCTCGCCCCCGTTACTATCGCCACCTTCCCAACCAACTCCTTGGCCACAGTAAAACCCTTCACAGTCAATTATCAGTTATCAATTATCAATAATCATTTACAAACTCGGCAGCTCGTAGCCCTTGCGATACTCCTTCGTCAAATACCCGTTCGCCTGGTCATCGCCGATGAACCTCTCCCGCTTGGTATCGAATCTAAGCCGTCGTCCGACCCGCATCGCAATATTCGCCAGATGGCAAAGCCCCGCCGAATAATGCCCCTCCTCAACGCCGGCACTCAAATCGCCCGCCTTTCGGCTGCGTACCGCCTTGATGAAATTCTCGGCATGCGACTTGCCGTCACGCCCGCCGCCGGGTCCCTTCTTGCCATCCTTGAACGTCACCTGCCAGCCCCGCCTGCCGATTGACATCGTCCCCTTATCGCCGTAGAAGATATTGCCGTTGTCATGGCCCTCGAGCGGATACGGAGTCCACAGGCGCATCTCGTACATCAGATAAACATCATCGTACTCGAACGTTGCAACCTGCGTGTCGGGCGTCTGATGGTCGTCGTCATAAAAGAGCTGCCCCCCGCTGCACGTGACCGCCTTCGGCAGCTCCACACCAAGTCCCCACCGCGCAATATCGATCTGATGAACACCGTCGTTGCCCGTATCACCCGTCCCGTAGTCCCAGAACCAGTGCCACTTATAGTGGTATCGATTCCGATTGAACGGCCGTTTCGGCGCCGGCCCAAGCCACATATCGTAATTGACGCCAGCCGGCGTCTCGCTATCGGCCACGCGACCAATCGGACCACGCAACTGGCTGTTAATCGCCTTGGCCATCCGAATCTTACCAAGCTCGCCCGACCGCATGTACTCAACCGCCTCGGTCAGCCCTTCGGCACTGCGCGACTGAGTCCCGTGCTGAACCATCCGGCCGTGCTTACGCGCCAGGTCCACCAACAGACGCCCCTCCGAAATCGTATGGCTTAACGGCTTTTCTACGTACACATCCTTACCCGCAACAACCGACCACGCCGCCAAGGGTACGTGCCAATGGTCCGGCGTCGCAATCGCAACCACATCTATCGACTTGTCCTCCAGCATCCGTCGATAGTCCCCATACCCCTCCACCTTCTCATTCCGGCCCTTGAATTTTTTGACCTCGCGCTCTAACACATTGCCATCCACATCGCAAAGCGCAACCACCCGCACGCCCGCAATATCACGAAACTCGCCAATAAGCCCTCTCCCTTGCCCATTGATACCCGCCACCGCCACGCGAATATCATCGTTCGCCCCCTGTACCGGCGAAAACGGCGCCGCCGCCGCGACACCCGCCGCCAACGAACCCTTCATAAATTCTCGACGTGTTACCATAATCGGCCTCCCTTCATAGTCCCTTCATCCGGCCTGCTCGCACCGGCCCAAAAACAGAAACGCCATATCAAGCCCGCCCACCCAATCTCAAGAAATAGTAAATCATCAATGATTTATTATCAATATCGAAGTGGAGCGAAAATCCCGATTCCTTGGTGGACCTAACCACTAAAAACTCAAAACTAACGTATTGTCAGGAAAGCATTTACAACGAGAGTTGCGGATCAGGAAACCGTTGCTCCGGCCATAAGTGCTGTATTGGTAACGGCTTAAAATGTGTTCTTGAGCCAAAACCAAGGGTTACAGGTGGTTCCCAGGTAAGTAACAAGTGGACTCTTGGTAAGGCTTACCAGTAGCGATTGACACTTTTTTGACACCGTTTTCCAGTCCAACATTACACGCACATTCGTTCGAAACAACAAGCACTCAGAAAATCACGGTTTGATGTGACCTGGGAATTGGTGTTTGTATCGGGGGGCGAAGGGCGTATAATTGCGGGTGTGGACAGCGCGAAACCGAAAGGGACAATCAGACAAGGCGTTAGGTTTGCTTTGCAGGGTTTGAATCAACTGCTTTGGCCTGCGGTGTGCATCAACTGCGCCGAGAGTATCTGCGAGACGGACAAGAGCCTGTGCAGGAGGTGCTGGGACGAGCTTTTGGGCTGCACGGGTGGTGATTATTGCGGGCGGTGCGGGCGTGATGCGAGCAAATTCGGGATGGTTGGCGGGGCGTGTCCGGACTGCCAGAGCAGGGAGTTTCATTTCGAGGCGATAGCGCGGGCGGGCGTGTACGGGCGGAGCCTGAAGGAAATGATAGTTGCTTTCAAGAGGGGCAGGACGGAGTTGGATTCGGTTCTTGGGTTCTTGGGCAATTCGGCGCTTCAGGGCGGGGGCTTTTGCCGCGAGATAGAGGTTTTCGTACCTGTGCCGCTGCACTGGTCGCGACGGCTGGCGCGCGGGTATAATCAATCTTTGGTTTTAGCGAAGAGGTTGAGGCACAAAAAAGCTAAAATCAGCACGGACCTTGTTCGGATTCGGCGGACGAAATTTCAGCCGATGATGACGAGCCCTGCTAAACGTGCGGCGAACGTTGCGGGGGCCTTTGCGGTCAGAAAGGGTCACGGCTTTGCCGGCAGGGCCATCTGCCTTGTCGATGATATAAAGACGACCGGCGCGACACTGAATGAGTGTGCCAGGATGCTCAAAGAGGCCGGTGCGTCAAAGGTCTTCGCACTGGTTCTGAGCGTGGCGGGACAGAATGTTGGATAGGGATATGCTGGGAAAGTTGTTCTGGTACGTCGTCGTGCCGACGACGGCTAAACGATATTATATGGCGGTGGAGATATGATTAAGATGAGAGAATTACGTTTTGCGAGTGTTGTGTTCTTGTGTGCGGCGGGGGCGGCGGGATGTGCGAGGGCGGATAGGGACTGGCTTGTGACGGGAGTCACCGAGCCGGTGAGCGTGGTCGAGCGTGCCGACGGCAAGGAAGTTGTGATGGACAACACCCTTATCAGGCGAACGTTTCGGCTGAGGCCCAACGCGGCGACGGTAGGCTACGACAATTTGATGACGGGTGAATCGATGCTGCGAGGGGTCAAGCCCGAGGCGCGGGTGGAGATCGACGGGGTGAGGTTCGATGTCGGGGGGCTACAAGGGCAGCCGGACTATGCATATTTGCTGAATGAGTGGCTGGATTCGCTCAGGAGCAATCCCGAGGCGTTTCGGTTTGCCGGTTACGAGATCGGCAGGACGAAGGAGCGCTTTGCCTGGCGCCGGAGGCGCTACTGTGCGGATACAGCTTGGCCGCCGGCCGGGGCATCGTTGAGTCTGCATTTCAAACCGCCCGCCGGCAAGCTCAAGGGGCTGAGGCTTTCGGTGCATTATGAAATGTACGAGGGGATCCCGCTATTGTGCAAGTGGTTGAGTGTGCATAACGGGTCGGGGCAAACGGTGCGGCTGAATAGCTACACCAGCGAGATATTGGCGATGGTGGAGTATGAGTCGCATGTCGAGAATTACGAGAAGTGGAATGTGCCGAATATCCACGTTGAGAGTGACTATAGCTTTGCGGGGATGAATGCATACGTGGCGAATCAGACGACACACTGGGAGAAAGACCCGGAGTACATGACGCAGGTGAGCTATCCGCGGGAGAATCCGTGCCTACTCGAATCTCGGCCGCCGGTTGGGCCGGACCAGGATATTGAGCCGGGCGGGACGTTTGAATCGTTTCGGACGTTTGAATTGGTGTTTGACAGTACCGAGCGGGAGCGCAAGGGCTTAGCAGTGCGGCGGATGTACCGGACGATTGCACCGTGGGTGACGGAGAATCCGATTATGATGCATGTTCGGCGGGCGGACCCGAAGTCGGTTCGGCTGGCAATCGACCAGTGTGCGGAGGTCGGGTTCGAGATGGTCATTCTGACGTTTGGCAGCGGGTTCAATATCGAGAACGAGGCCCCCGAGTATCTTGCACAGATGAAAGAATTGGCCGACTATGCGCACAGCAAGGAGATTGAGATAGGAGGGTATTCTCTGCTTTCGAGCAGGCGGATCAGTGATGAGCACGATGTTATTGACAAGGCCACGGGCAGGCCCGGCGGGGCGAAGTTCGGCAATGCGCCTTGTATCGGGAGTAAATGGGGGCAGGAATACTTTCGCAGGCTGTACGCATTTTTTGAGAAGACGGGATTCGATCTGCTGGAGCACGATGGGTCGTATCCCGGAGATACGTGTGCATCGACGAGCCATCCGGGACATCGCGGGTACGAGGATTCGCAGTGGGCGCAGTGGAAGGTGATCAGCGATTTCTATAAGTGGTGCCGGGGACGAGGGATATATCTGAACGTTCCGGATTTCTATTATCTGGCGGGATCGACGAAGTGCGCGATGGGGTATCGCGAGACGAACTGGTCGCTGCCCAGAGCCCAGCAGATTATTCACGGCAGGCAAAACATCTATGACGGGACGTGGACCAAGACGCCGAGTATGGGCTGGATGTTTGTCCCGTTGGTGCAGTATCACGGCGGAGGTGCGCCGGCGACGCTGGAGCCGCTGAGTGAGCATCGTGACGCATACGAGGCGCATCTCGCACAGAACTTCGGCTCCGGCGTCCAGGCATGCTATCGCGGGCCGCGGCTGTATGACACGGACCAGACCAAGGCGATCGTGAAGAAGTGGGTGGAGTTTTATAAGAAGTACCGCGCAATACTTGATTCAGATATTATCCACGTTCGACGGGCGGATGGGCGTGATATTGACTGTATTTTGCATGTCAATCCGGAGTTGAAGCACAAAGGCCTGGCGATGGTTTACAATCCACTCAGCCGCAAGGTTGAGAAGAAACTGAAGCTGCCTCTGTATTATACCGGCCTGACCGAAACGGCTCGTATTCGCGAGCGGGAGGGCAGGTCGAGGAAGTATAAACTTGACCGTGGGTACAATGTGACGGTCCCGGTAAGCGTGGAAGCAAGGGGCGTGACGTGGTTTGTGATTGAGTAGGCCGTTTTCGATAACGCGGCAGGAGGTCAGAGTCTTTCGTATTTTATTAGGGCGCGGTAGATTCCGTTGATTCGTTTTCCGCCTATTAGTATTGGGGAGTATTTTTCGTTTCTTGGCTGGAGGCGGATTTTGTTTTTCGGCTCGAAGAATACTCGTTTGAAGGTTGTTTCGTGCGGTGTGGCGAAGCGGACGAAGCAGTCGTCGCCGTTGTTGAC
>JAGMDR010000482.1 GCA_023128595.1 Planctomycetota bacterium
ACGGCGAAGGCGTTGGGGTCGTGGAGGTCGGGACAGCGGACGTAATCGTCGGCGACGCCGACCGGGTAGTCGAGGTCGTTGAAGTCGGTAGGGTATCCGGCGGCGACCTTGTTAATTACGGGCACGGGCTTGCCGGCGGAGATTGGCGGGCCGGTGTGCTTGACCTTGAGTTTGCTCTTGGCCAGGAGCTTCTTGAGGTTTTTCGTGCCGGTCTTCTTGCGGGCGAGCTCCTGTATGACCCGGCGGAGCTTCTGGTTTTCGGTCTCGGCGGATTCGTACTCCTGGCGGATGTCGGAGGGCATGCGCTCGAAGTGCGCGATGCGCAGGAGCTGGCCGGAATCGAACCGGAGGACCTTCTCGAGCCTGGTGAGCAACTCGTCGCTGGGAGGATTTTTAACCCTGCCGGTTTCAATAGTGGAGAGATACGGCTTGGAAAAGCCTATCCGGGCGACGACCTTATCCAGCGTCAGGCTAAGCGCCTTGCGTCTTTTTCTGATAATTTGTCCTAATGCCGGAACAGGTTTATTATGTGCCATGTCACAGAGCCGGCCGGGTTCAAATTTAAGTATCTTCTCAAGCTTTGTCAGGAAGCTGTCAGAAGGGCGTTTCTTGACCTTGCCAGCCTCTATGCTGGATAGATACCGCTTGGAGACCCGTGGTGTCCGGGCGCTGACCTCATCAAGGGTGAGCTTTAGCTCCTCACGTCTTTTCCTTATTATCTGGCCTAATGACATCGCAAATCCTCGCACAAATCAAGTGTTCCTGTTTTGACATTCCCTAATACTGCCAAGTATTTTGCCGTTTGTAAAGACAAATTATTCAAAAGATACAACTAATTCTGCGTTATCGACCCAGAGGGCGAAATACGGGGCGCCTCTGTCAACTCACTGGATCATAATCAGAAACGGCTTGTCGAAGATCAAGTTAATTCTTGCGATTTACCATAAAAAAGTTTCGACTGTGAGGGCGAATAGTCAAATGACTACGAGCTTTTCAGGACGAACCGACATCTACCAGTTCGTAGTCTGCGGAGCCGAGGCCGATTTTTTGGGCGTGGTCGATCTGGTGGCGGGGGTCGAGCTCGTTGTTGTCCAACAAGCGGCCCAGCTTTTTGCCGGCTTTGTCCTCGACCAGGTCCACTGCGGCCTTGTCGATAGCGACGGGGTCGGCCGAGGCAAGGATGCCTATATCATCGACTATTGTAGGCATATCGCGGTGGCCGAAGCAATCGCAATCTTTTGTAACGGAGAGTATAAAGTTGAAAAATGCGGCTTTGTTGGCTTTTCCTTTGAGTGCTCCGAGTGCATGCTCGGCCATGCCTTTTTGCAGTACTATGCTTTCGGCGCCCCAGTTGCACTTTACGGCGCCGAATCTGCAGACGGCCAGGCATTCTGCGCAGCCGATGCACTTGTCGGGGTCGATGTGCGCCTTTGTGCGCCCGAGGGTGATTGCGTCGGCGGGGCAGTGCTCGAGGCATTGGGCGCAGAGCGTGCAATTATCGTTGATGCTGAGCTTTAGGGCGGCGTGCTGTTTCATCTTGCCCTTTTTGCTCGCACAGCCCATTCCGAGGGTCTTGAGGGTGGCTCCGGCACAGGCAGCGGGATGGCCGGTGAAGTGGGCGACGGTGAGGATCGACTGGCATTTTACGATGCCGGAGGCGATGAAGACTTGCTTATTGAGCTCGGCGTTGATCTCGACGGGGGTCTCGGCGGTTCCGAGCAATCCATCCGGTGCGATAAACGGTATGCCGAGGGCGTCGAGAGAGAAGCCGTGCTCGGCAGCCATAACCGTATGGTCGATGGCGTTGCGTCTTCGGCCGGTGTATAAGGTGCTGGTGTCGGTGATGAAGGGCTTTGTTTTGAGTGCGAGCAGCTCGTCTATGAGGCCTTTGATGTATGGGGCCTTTACGTGCGTGTTGTTGGCGGCTTCGCCTACGTGGACTTTGAGGGCGGTGAAGTCGTTTTCCTCGAAGCAGGATGCAAAATTAGCCGCCTTGAAGAGCTTGCGGGCCTTTTCCGAGATGCTTTTCTCGCCGTCAGCGACGGAGGCCTTGATGAAATATACTTTTGAAGCCATAGGGCATTCCAAATGCAATCAAAAGGATGTTGCTGCCTTCGAGGGCGATTATATCGTTTCGCATCTTCAGTGCAAGGGGCGGGATTGATATTGGTGATTGGTTACCGAGGGGGCGGGATGGCAAAAATGGGGGGCAGGTTTAGAGGGTGTGCTG
>JAGMDR010000483.1 GCA_023128595.1 Planctomycetota bacterium
CGGCGGACCTCTTGTGCCTGCTCAACTCTTACCACCTCCTGTGATGGGTCACACGAACTATCTGCAACAGCAACCTCACAAAGCTCTTGGCCGTCATCATCACAATCTAACTTGCGGTTCAGCGACACAACTTGTAGTCGCTTGCGTCTTCGCGCACCGTCGATTGCCACATGAGTTGCGATTGTAAATAGCCAGCTTTTGAATTGGTTACCCCGAAGGGTATGGGCTTTTGCATGGACACGTTTGAAGGTCTCCTGAAAGAGGTCCTCTGCTTGTTCTCTATCCCGACTCATTCGCGTCAAATATCCCAACACGCTATCCCCATATCGGCTCACAAGCTCGCCGAACGCTGTCCTATCGCCCTTAAGATGGGCGTCGGTTAGGCTTTTGTCGGTGTTCTGCATTTAGGCTATCTGCTCCAACTATTACTACAGATGCCTATCGTAGCTTCTTGGTTGACAGGTAATAAAGTAAATTTTCCGTAAAATTGCCGCCTGCGACATAAGGCGCTTGATACGACGTCATTGTGTGCAAATGCTTGAAGCAACACAAATCTTTGAATAGAATGAGTTTTGCGTTGTCAGATAATCCGAATTTTCACAGGTATGAGCATGAGCGATGTTACCCGTATTCTGACTGCAATAGAACAAGGTAACGTAGGGGCGGTGGACGAGCTGCTTCCAGCGGTCTATGAAGAACTGCGTCTTCTTGCGGCTCAAAAGCTATCGCGGGAGCGGTCCGGCCAGACACTGCAGGCGACTGCTCTGGTACACGAGGCCTACATCCGGTTGGTCGGGGCGGAAGCACGGAATTGGAGTGGTCGTGGGCATTTTTTTGCGGCGGCGGCTGAGGCGATGCGTCGGATTCTAATCGAAAACGCCCGGCGTAAACAAAGACTAAAGCAAGGCGGCGGGCAGCAGCGAGTCAGTCTTGATGATGCCGACATAGCTATCGAAGGGCCGCCAACTGATATACTTGCTCTGGATGAAGCGCTCGCTAAGCTGGCCGAAGAGGACCCTGTGAAGGCCGATCTGGTCAAGCTACGCTACTTCGCAGGCTTGACGATCGAGCAGACGGCCAGGGTACTGGAGATTTCGCGTGCCACAGCCGACCGATATTGGTCCTACGCCCGCGCCTGGCTTTTCCACGAGATCAACAAGGGTGAGTGAATGTACCCTGTTTCAGTTTTTTCCACGTTTTTACATTTTTTTCATTTTTTGTGAGGCGTTTCCGGCCTTGATGACGCACTGAACTACAGAGAGTTATGACAAGGAGCTAAATCGTGGTTGCTGAACCAAATGACATTGAAGCGATATACAGTGCGGCCCTTGAGAAGGGCAGCCAGGCGGAACGATCTGCCTATTTGGACGCTGCTTGCGGCGATGATCCTGTCTTACGTGCCCGTGTCGAAGCGTTGCTGAAGGCCCATGCCGAAGCCGGCGATTTCCTTGAAGTTCCGCCTTTAGGCCGTGGTGCTACTTTGGACCAACCTGGTCAGATTGAAGGGCCCGGTACGATGATTGGTCGATATGAGCTGCTGGAGCTGATTGGCGAAGGCGGGATGGGTTTGGTCTATATGGCTGAGCAGAAAGAGCCAATCCGGCGAAAAGTCGCTCTGAAGATTATCAGATTAGGCATGGACACAAAACAGGTCGTTGCTCGCTTCGAAACGGAGCGCCAAACTTTGGCCGTTTTGGAGCACCCCAATATTGCCCATGTATTTGACGCAGGGACAACTGAGGCCGGGCGACCCTACTTCGTCATGGAATATGTAGAGGGTATGTCCATCACCAAGTATTGCGATGAGCAGAAGCTGAGTATTGAGGAAAGACTTGAACTCTTCCGACAGGCCTGTGAGGGCGTTCATCACGCACACCAGAAAGGAATCATACACCGGGACATCAAGCCATCGAACATTTTGGTGCCCGTTCAAGATGATAAACCAGTACCGAAGATTATCGATTTTGGGATTGCCAAGGCAATTACGCAACCTTTGACAGAGAAGACATCGTACACCGAGCACGGCCAGTTGCTCGGTACACCTGAGTACATGAGTCCTGAACAGGCCGAGATGGCCTACCAAAACGTCGATACCCGCTCGGACATATACTCCTTGGGCGTATTGCTTTACGAGTTGCTAACCGGCGTACCGCCGTTCGATGCCAAGAGACTTCGTGAAGGTGGTATTGACCATATTCAACATATAATTTGCGAAGAGGAGCCAAGAACACCAAGCGCTCGACTGACGAGCTTAGGCGATAAGGCCAAATTAGTTGCTCAAAGCCGTAGAACACAGATCATCACAT
>JAGMDR010000484.1 GCA_023128595.1 Planctomycetota bacterium
AGCGATTGATACAGATACTCTGCAGACGCACGAAAAACAATCCGGTCCTGTTGGGCGAGGCAGGTGTTGGCAAGACTGCCATTGTGGAGGGCCTGAGCCAGCAGATAGTCAATAAACAAGTGCCTGAACTGCTCAAGAATAAGCGGATTGTCGTGCTGGACTTGGCGATGATGGTGGCAGGGACGAAATACCGTGGGCAATTTGAAGAGCGAATAAAGGCGGTGATTAACGAGGTTAGACGGGCGGGGAACGTCGTTCTGTTTATTGACGAGCTTCATACGCTGGTTGGGGCCGGCGGTGCCGAAGGAGCTATAGATGCATCGAATGTGTTGAAGCCAGCGCTTTCGAGGGGCGAAGTTCAGTGTATCGGCGCCACTACTTTAGACGAGTATAGAAAACATATTGAGAAAGATGGCGCTCTCGAGCGGCGGTTCCAGACGATAATCGTTGACCCGCCGTCTAAGGAGGAGACACTGGATATACTTAGAGGTCTTCAGGACCGCTACGAGGCGCACCACAGGGTCCGGTTCACCGACGAGGCGCTGTTTCAGGCGGTCGAGCTGTCCACTCGGTATATCACAGGCCGATGCATGCCTGATAAAGCAATAGATGTGATCGATGAATCCGGGGCGCGAGTTCGGCTTAAGAATATGACCCCTCCGCCGGACTTGACCGAGATCGAAACGAAGATTGAAAAACTGCAACGTGAGAAAGATGAGGCCGTCAAGAACGCTGACTATGAGCGAGCAGCAGCATTGCGGGATGAGTCCCAGCGACTCTTGGACGAGAAAAATAAACTGCACAAGAAGTGGTACGAGGAAAATAAGGAGGCGACCGGCGTAGTGGATAACGAGATTATCGCTGAGGTCGTCAGCAATATGACGGGCGTTCCACTGACGAGGCTGGAGAAAAAGGAAACGCAGCGACTTCTGGAACTCGAAACTGAGCTGCACAAGACGGTTGTCTCGCAGGATGAGGCGATCAGTGCTGTGGCCAAAGCTGTGCGACGCAGCAGAAGCGGTATGAAGGATCCGAATCGTCCCATGGGCTGCTTTATTCTGCTCGGTCCCAGCGGTGTGGGAAAGACGCTACTTGCACAAGCTCTGGCGGAGTTCATGTTCAGTGCCAAGAACGCTCTTATCCGGCTGGACATGAGCGAATTCATGGAAAAGCACAACGTGAGCCGATTGGTCGGTGCTCCACCGGGGTACGTGGGGTACGAAGAAGGTGGACAACTGACCGAACGGATCAGACGTCGGCCGTACGCTGTGCTGCTTCTGGACGAGATCGAAAAGGCCCATCCGGACGTTTACAATATGCTCCTTCAAATTATGGACGACGGCAGGCTGACGGACAGCTTCGGGCGGAGCATCGACTTCAAGAACGTCATTCTTATTATGACCAGTAACATCGGCGCTGAGTTGATCAAGAATCAAGCTGGGTTCGGCTTCGGCAAAAAGAGCCCCGAGGCAAGCTATGAGAAGATGAAGGATACGCTGCAAAAGGAGGTTGAGCGTCACTTCAGGCCGGAGTTCCTAAACCGCGTCGATGATACGATAGTTTTCAGGGCGCTAACGAGAGAAGACCTTCAAACCATCGTCGATTACGAGCTTGCGAAGGTGTTTAAGCGGCTGACCGAGCACGGCTTGAACCTGGAACTGTCCGAGCAGGGCAAGGAGTTTCTCATCGATAAAGGCTACAACCCCGAATTTGGTGCTCGGCCTTTGCGAAGGGCGATCGAGCATTACATCGAAGACCCATTGTCGGAGGCTGTCTTGGCGGACAAATTCAAAGGCAAAAACCTCATCAAGATTGACGTGCAGGACGAGGAGAACTTGAAGTTTGAAGGCTTTGAAGTAAAGGAACCGGAAGAAAGCGAACCCAAACAGGTCGAGGTCACAGAATCAAAATAGTGGTTGTGTTCCTTGACTACGATTTGCCCCGTTTTTGCCCTTTAGGCCTTTTGAATCAAAATTCTAAGCACTAAATCCTAACCCGGCGTAGCCGGCACCAAACAGGGCAAGACAAAAGGCTGACACCTCAACGAAACCACCTTCCGCTGCTAAACATCTTCTCTGTTCGCACGATCGCAATCTCCCTGCCCACCCTCTTTCGAGGGAGGGAGATTGCTTTTTCTGTTACTGAAAAGCTTCTGTGCTGCTGCCGGGCTGATCAAATCTGTCGCCAAATAAAAGACAATTTGGGACCACCTTTGAAGCAGCCCTACACATTACTCGTTCAAGAGAGAATCTGGCCCATTGGACACTTCGGCTCCTTCGACAGGCTCCCTTCGACAAGCTCAGGGCAGGACAGAGCAGGGCAAAGCAGGACAGGTACGCTCAGGGGTGACACGCATTTCTCACGGTATTTTCTTTTCATCACCCAGCCTCCAAAGCCAGATTCCCGCTGCGGCGGACGGCTGAAGCCTGTCTGCCCCGGGTCCGCGGCAGTCGGAGCTTTGGCTGCTCATCGCGATTTTGCTTGCAGAACCTTGGAACGGTTGATATAATGCCGTAAGATGAGTTGGCTTGGTCCGCCATAGGCGGACTGCATCCCGGACTTTCCACGTGAACCTGTGCAAGAGAGACGAAATCTGGGAGTCGTAGCCGCTACTAAGTTGATACTGTGGAAAGGGAAAGAGATGAAAAGATTGGCAGGGCTATTCTGTATTTTATTGTCAGTCAACACTTTGGCGTTAGGTTATGAGTGGAGTGCTAACGCCGGGGACGGCTCGGCGGGCAATCCCTACCAGATATCCACAGCCGAGCAATTGGCTTCCATCAGGTCCAATCCGGCCTTGCTTGATAAGCATTTTGTCCTGACAAACGACATCGACATGGAGCCGGCGGTTACCGGCATGGTGGCCTTCACTACCGCTGTTATCGCGCCGGATACGAGTGCGACTGTTGGTGGTGAATTTGAGGGCACGGCCTTTAGCGGTGTGTTTGACGGTAACGGCTACAAGATTGTGAATCTGATAATTGATATATTAGTGGATTCAGATTCTTCCAATGATGAGAATGGCTATCTTGGCCTTTTCGGCCAGATTAGCCTCGGCGGCGAGATATGGAACCTTGATATTGAGAACAGCTTGATCACCGGCGGGCGTCGGTCTGACTGGCTCGGCGGCCTGTGCGGAAAGAACTATGGGACCATCTGCAACTGCTACGCGACCGCAAGTGTAATCGGCGGGAGTCAGTCTGAGGGTCTCGGCGGCCTGTGCGGAGGGAACTACGGCACCATCTCGGACTGCTACGTGAGCGGAAGTGTGAGCGGTGTCGGTACTGCTGACTGTTTCGGCGGCCTATGCGGAGAGAACATTGGCACCATCCGCTACTGCTACGCGACCGCTAGCGTGACCGGTGGGGATTATTCTGGCTGTCTCGGTGGTCTGTGCGGATGGAACTATGAAGGCATCATCTTAGACTGCGGCGCGACCGGAAGTGTGACCGGCGCGCGTTCTCTCGGAGGCCTGTGCGGAGAGAGCATTGGTACCATCTCGGATTGCTACGCGGCCGGAAGTGTGACCGGCGATGCGGATGTCGGCGGCCTGTGCGGAATCAGCTATGCCATTATCTTGAACTCCTACGCGACTGGAAGCGTGACCGGCGATGATAAGGCCGGCGGGCTGTGCGGATGGAACTTGTGGGGTACCATCTCGGACTGCTATGCGACTGGAAGTGTGACTGGTAGGAATGATCTCGGTGGCCTGTGCGGATGGAACGAGGGTACGATCTCGGACTGCTACGCGACCGGAGATGTGGCCGGCGGTGATCTGGTCGGCGGCGTGTGCGGAGAGAAGTGGTATGGCACCATCCGCTACTGCCACGCGGCCGGAAGTGTGACCGGCGACGATTTGGTCGGTGGCCTGTGTGGACAAAGCCTGTGGGGCGTTATCTCCAACTGCTACGCGACTGGAGCCGTGAGCGGCAACGATTATGTCGGCGGCCTATGCGGACAAAGTGGACAGATCCCTGTCACTATGTCGAACTGCTACGCGACTGGCAGTGTGACCGGCGACCGCTATGTCGGCGGGTTGTGCGGATGGAACGATGGCATCGTGTCCTACTGCTACGCGACCGGAGGCGTGGACGGTAACGATTGTGTCGGCGGCCTGTGCGCCAGGAACTTGGGCGGCACTATGTCTTACTGCTACGCGAGCGGAAGGGTGAGCGGTGGGGACAATCTCGCCGGGCTGTGCGGACTGAACGAGCAGGGCACGATCTCGGCCTGCTACGCGACCGGAAGCGTGAGCGGCAACGATTATGTCGGTGGCCTGTGCGCAAAGAACTCGCGTGGCACCATGTCCAACTGCTACGCGACCGGAAGTGTGAGCGGCGGGGCTTTTCTCGGCGGTCTGTGTGGAAACAACGACCGAGGCACCTTCGGCCACTGCTTCTGGGATACTGATACCAGTGGACTCGGTACAAGTGACGGGGGAACAGGCCTAACTACTGCGCAGATGCAGCAAGGCGGTACGTATGTCAATGCAAGATGGGATTTCGTTGGTGAAACCCTAAACGGCGGCAATGACATCTGGACAATCAAAGAAGGGTTTGACTATCCCAGGCATGTTTGGAAGATAGTCAATTTCATCGCTTGGGACGGCGTCGATTTGAAAGACTACTGCTTCTTCGCCGAGCGGTGGGGGCGGACAGATTGCAGCGCGGTCAACGATTGTAACTGGACTGATCTTGACTTCTCCGGCTCCATCGGCAGTAACGACTTGGATATCTTCGCGACCTACTGGCTAAGCGGCAAATAACTTGCCGGTCTTGTCGAATAAATGGAAGTCTCATACGAAACATAGACAACGTCTGCGCTGTATAGCACGGTTTTTCATTGGCGTTGAGCCATCCCCAAGCTTCGCTTGAGGCTGCCACTCAGAGTGAACGAATTGGACTAAGAGTATATCCGAATAACTCTTCTGCGTTTGTCATGCTGAGCATCGCGAAGCATCTCGGCATTGCAGAGCCTGAGGCGAGGGTGTTGTTATTCCTGCGCCGGCCAGATTCTTCGGCTTCGCCTCAGACGGTGTCCTGAGCTTGCCGAAGGAATGACAGCTAATTGCCAGAAGTTATTCGGATAGGCACTAAGAGCGTATTACTTGATTGTTACTTTGCCGTCTTGAGTGAGTAATTTGGCCTCAGCGAAGAGTTGTATGGCCTGTGGGTAGGCGATGCATTCCTGCTCAAAGACCCTGGCTGCGAGAGTGTCGGGCGTGTCCCCTTCTTTGACTTGGCAGGCTCGCTGGACGATAATCGGTCCTTGATCATACTGATTCGTGCAGAAGTGCACGGTGCAGCCGCTTACCTTACAGCCCGCTGCAAGAACGGCCTCGTGGACATGGTGGCCCCACATGCCTTGTCCGCCGAAGCTCGGCAGCAGAGCCGGGTGGATGTTCATCACACGATTTTCATATTGTGCAGGTATTTTCCAGAGGCACAGCCAACCGCCCTGAACGACAAGATCAACGTTTGCGGCGGCGAGTTCCTCCTCTATGCGTCTGCTAAGCTCATCAATCTCGGGATAATCCTTCTTGCGGATGATCTTTACGTCGAGCCCGGCTTTCTTTGCCCTTTCGACGCCGGCAACGGTCGAGCGTGAGCTTATTACAACGGCGACCTGGGCATTTAGCTCGCCCCGTTCTATGTATTCGAGAATATTTATCAAAGTCGTGCCGCCGCCGCTGATTAGTACGGCGAGCCGAATCGGCTTGCTATTTTGTGCGGCGGGTGCCGGTTTGCCTTCAACGTCACGGCCGAGATTCAAGGCCTGATTGACAAGTTTGTCGGCTTCTTTGTTTTTCTCTCTCGGGACGAACCGGACGTCAGAGTCTTCGAATTCACCGAGCAATTCGATGGCTTGCTGGAAGAGTGGTCTGATTAGCTCGCTCTTGACTTTGTATTGGCCATTAATCTGCCTGACGAGAAGCTCACTGTCGCTGAAAACGGATATCCGTTTGGCACCGAGGTGTTTTGCGGCTTCGAGCGCTCTGACGATACTGGTATATTCGGCTACGTTGTTTGTGGTCCGACCTAAACAGAAAGCCTTTGCCTGTAATTGAGTTCCAGCGGCGTCGTTCAAGATAAAGCCTGCGGCTGCCGGGCCCGGGTTGCCTCTGCTGGCGCCATCTATGTACGCGCCTATTCTTTCCGCCAATGTATTGCTCCTGAAAGTCTGGGATTGTGGTTTTCGAGTCGATCAGACTTGTGGCTCGCTGAGCACGAGTATTCTTGTGCAGTTAGGACATCGAATTATGTCGTCCTTGGTCATGAGCAGGTTGACGCACTCAGCAGCAATATTCATGAAGCAGCCCCCGCAACTGTAGGTTGGTGTTCTGCCCTCTTGCTGTTCAACGCCCACTACGGCCTGGCCGTCATAAGTTTCGGCGACACGTCTGAATATCTCCAATGAGTCGTCTGGTATGGTCTTTGCGACCCGGTCCCATTCGGTCTGGATTTGTTCGATTTCGGCCTCATGTTTAGTCGCAGAGGCGTCAGATTCGGTCCTGGTCTGCTCCAGCGTCTGTTTTTGTTCGTCTATCTGCTGGCGGATGTCTTTGGACTCGGCTTCATCAGCCTCAGTATCTTTCATCAATTCCAGGATTTGCGTCTCGATTTTGGAATTGTCGGCTTTGCTTGTATTTAGCTGAGTGAGCAGTGCTGCATACTCCTTGTTTGTCTTTGCAGTGTTGAGCGCTGCTCTTAACTTGGTGATCTCCTCATCTCTGCTCTTGAGCTCCAATTCCATGCGATCGCACTGCACCTTGGTGAGCAGGATTTCTTCCTTTTTGGTTTCGAGGGCGTTTTGGAGGCTTCTGACTTGGTTTTCCTGGAGGATTACGGTTCTTCTACATCTCGCAAGTTTTGCCTTGGCTGCTCGCAGGCGATTCTCGACGCTTTGAAGTTTTATCAACCCATGCAAAATAGGTCCCATTTACACTCCTTATCGCCGGCTCTATATATCTCAAATCCTTAATTATGCTGTTTGATTTCTCAGTCTGCAACAAAAATTTTTCTTCTTTTTATTTTTCGGATGATTTTTTTCTTATCAGGCTCAACAGGCCAAACAGAACCCCACGTAAAACCCATTCGGCTGCGCTCAGGGCAGGCGTGGCTCTAAATACTCCAAAAAACACGACTGGCCTTTCTTTTGGAGTGGCGGTGTGTATAATTGGGACGCTATGAAAGAATTTCTGCGAAAGTTAGTTCGGGCTGAGACGACCGCTGAAAAGGGCGAGCTGGCTGCGGCGCAGATAATTTCAGCCGAATTTGGCCGCTCAGGGGTAGATTGTCGGATAGATAGCTGGGACCAGACCAGGGCAAATGTTGTCGGGCACGTGAAATCAGATGGCGGCAGGAGTGCGCTTCTATTTGTTTGTCATCTTGACGTTGTTGGGCCGGGAGAGGCTAAATGGGAATATCCACCTTTTGAGGCGGTTGAATGCGATGGCAGAGTCTGTGGCAGAGGTTCGGCGGATATGAAGGGCGGGATTGCGGCGGCGGTCACCGCTATAAGCCAAATTGTCGATTCCGGCACAAAGCTACAAGGTGATATTATCTTTGTTGCTGCTGCGGGCGAAGAAACCGATAGCTGTGGGGCGAAAAGATTTCTTCGAGACTGTGACTGGATGCCGGAGCTTGCCGGCGTGGTTATCCCTGAGCCGACGGATTTTGAGATTGTGACCGCCCATCGTGGGATGTTGTGGCTTAACATCACAACGAAAGGCAAGGCAGCTCACGGCTCGACACCGGAATTAGGGGTGAATGCGATAGCTTCGATGAAGTCTATCTTGGATGAGCTTGAAGATTACAAGATTGCCTTTGAGCCTCATGAACTGTTAGGCCAGTGCTCCATGAGTATCAACAAGATTGCGGGCGGCAAGGCGTTTAACGTTGTTCCGGATGAATGCAGCATGGGGATAGATATTCGTACGTTGCCCGCGCAGGATCATCAGGCCATTATTGCTGATTTTGAAA
>JAGMDR010000485.1 GCA_023128595.1 Planctomycetota bacterium
AAAACGAACAGAGGTTGTAGTTTGCCTTTATACTACATCAGCCGCCTCCAGTAGCAATAAACCTCATTCATCTGGCGCCACTGAAGTAGAAACGCCGGTCTCCAGGCCACCATTTGCGCAGCAGCGCTGCCTCGCACATCGGTTGTTCGCCTACTCTGCACGGTTCGCAAATCCTGTCAAAACCATTTTTAGCACCTTAATTTAGCTTTGGTAGCCGTTAATCCTTATACCGAATCCGCCATTATAATCGTCCAACCTGTCGATGGCAATAACTTTTTTGCCGAATTTGTACAATTTTTAGTCCAAATTCGATGTAAAAAACGCATTTAATCGCTAATCGTGCTGCGCCGCAGCAGTTTGGTGAAATCCGGCATGACTTCCGTCATTTTTCTATTAGGAAAAATTCTTGTATTGCGTGTCGCGGCTTTTTCTCCTGAGTTCCCCCATTACGCCCATAGTTGTCCCAATAATCAATTATCAATAATCGATAATCAATTTCTACGAGCAGCCCATTGAATTGCCGCAGTTGTAGCATTTGTAGCAGGTTCCGTTGCGGACGGTGATTGAGCCGCAGACATCGCAGGCCGGGGCATCGTCGGAGAAATGCTCGAACTGAGCGTTAAATTGCTGCAAGAGCAGGAGTTCGGGTTGTAATTGCTCATCCGGCTCAGCCACGGCTGATTTCACCAGGGCCCCGATTCGCTCCGCGGGCCCGGCAAACCTCTCTGCAAGAGGCACAGGAGAATCCTTGACCGGCTGCTGCGAGGCCGAAAGCTGCAGTTCGGCGCCGGTAAGTGCCTTGGCCTTGACTTTCACCCCGGCTTTTACCTCGGCAATTTTCTTTGCGAGGTCTTTGGTCTTTTCAACCAGCTCCCGCGCGGTAGTTACATTCTTGCCTTCCGGCGGACTCGGCACCGCGGCCCGGTTGGGCAGATTCTTGTCGGCGTATCCTGGCATGAACTGACAGCCCAGCCAGCAGAAGATGTAGTCTATCAGGCTCTTTGCAAAGGGCATTTCCCTGTTCGAGGTCATTCCCGAGGGCTCAAATCTTGCGTGCCGGAACTTATCGACCAGGGTAATCAGGGGCACGCCGTACTGCAGGGCCATCGAAGTGCAGGTTCCTATGACGTCCATAAGGCCGCCGACTGTGCTGCCTTCCTTGGCCATCGTGATAAACAGCTCACCGGGCTGACCGTCCTCGTACAGCCCCACGGTCAGGTAGCCTTCGTGGCCGGCGACGGAGAATTTATGGGTTATGCTGTGCCGCGTATCGGGGAGCCTGCGGCGAAACGGCCTGGCCGGGACGGATGCCTCAGCAGCAGCCTTGGCCTTCGCATCTTTATGCTTTTTGGTTGAGACCGGCTGGAGCTTCTTGGAGCCGTCGCGGTAGATCGCCACGGCCTTTAGCCCAAGCTTCCATCCTTCCATATAAGCGGCGCTGATCTCCTCGGTAGTGCTTTCCTTCGACATATTGATGGTTTTGCTTATTGCGCCGGATATAAACGGCTGGACGGCGGCCATCATCTTGAGATGTGCCATATAATGAATGCACCTCTTGCCGTTGCGTGCCTTAAAAGCACAATCAAAGACAGGCAGGTGGTCCGAGTTAAGCTTTTGGGCGCCCTCAATGGTCTCGTTTTCGTCGATATAATCGCAGATGGATTTGATGTCATCGGCGTTATAGCCGAGGCGCTCCAGGGCCATCGGTACGGTTTTATTAACGAGCTTGAGCATCCCGCCGCCGGCCAGCAGCTTGTACTTGACCAGCGCGATATCCGGCTCAATGCCGGTGGTATCGCAATCCATCATAAAGCCGATGGTTCCGGTCGGCGCAAGGACAGTTGCCTGAGCGTTACGAAAGCCCACTTTGGAGCCTGCGTCAAAGGCCGTGTCCCATGCGTCTTTGGCGGCGTTGCGCAAATAGTCCGGACAATGGGATTCCGGAATGTCGTAAGCGTGCTGGCGGTGCATATTTATGACCTTGAGCATCGAGTCCGTATTCTTGGCGAATTTGTCGAAAGGCCCCCTAAACGAAGCAATTTCCGCACTTGCGGCGTAAGCGGTTCCGGTCAGCAGTGCACTGATTATCCCTGCGATAGCCCTGGCCTGGTCGGAGTCGTAGGGCAGTGCCTGGCTCATAATCAAAGAGCCGAGATTGGCGTAACCAAGCCCCAACGGACGGAATAGATGGCTGTTTACGGCAATCTCCTTGTCCGGGTAGCTGCCGCCGTCAACGAGAATCTCCTGAGCGATGATAAACAGCCGAATTGCCCTCCTGAAGGCCTCGACGTCGAACGAGCCATCCTCCTTGCGGAACTTCATCAGGTTCAGCGAAGCCAGATTACAGGCCGAATCATCGATAAACATGTACTCGCTGCACGGATTTGACGCGTTAATCGGCCCGGAGTTCGGGCAGGTATGCCAGCGGTTAATCGTGCTGTGGTACTGCAAACCCGGATCACCGCAAATCCTCGTACCCTCGGCAATCAGCTCCATCAGCTCGCGTGCCGAGTGTTCGGCCATCTTATCGCCTGTCGTTACGGCATAGGTAGCCCAGGTATCGTCTTTCTCCACCGACTGCATAAACTCGTCGGTTACCCGCACGGAGAGATTGGAATTCTGGAACATTACGCTGTTGTAGGCTTCGCTGTTGTATTCTCCGGTGTAGCCGGCCTCAATAAGCGCCCAGGCCTTTTTCTCCTCTTCGGTCTTACAGGTAATGAATTCCTTAATGTCCGGATGCTCGACCTTTAGCGACTGCATCTTGGCCGCGCGCCTGGTCTTGCCGCCCGACTTGATCACCGCGGCTATCTGGTCGTAAACCCTCATAAAACTCAAAGGCCCGGATGGCTTGCCCCCGCCGGAGAGCTTTTCCTTGCTGCTCCGCAGGGTGGAAAGGTCGGTTCCGGTCCCTGAGCCGTGCTTGAACAACATCGCTTCGCTTGCCGCCAGCCGCATTATGTCTTGCATCGAGTCCTTTACCGACTGGATGAAACAGGCTGATGCCTGGGGATATTCGTAACTATTCTCGCACTCGGCCGCACCCTGCTCCTGCGTATCCCAATGGTAATTGTGCTTGCTGCCGGGAATGCCGTAAACGTCGTAAAGCCCAACGTTGAACCAGACCGGCGAATTAAATGCCCCGTATTGATTCACGCACAACCACGTCAATTCGTTGTAAAAGGCTTCTGCGTCTTCATCTGTGGCGAAGTAGCCGTCTTTTCTACCACGATCAGCTATTGTTTTGCAGACGCGGTGCACAAGCTGCTTTAGCGAGTGCTCTCGCTCGCCCATTTCGAGGTCGCCGTAGAAGTACTTGCTCGCAACAACCTTCGTTGCCAACTGGCTCCAGGTTGTGGGCACTTCGATATCATCCTGCTCAAAAACCACCTGGCCGTTGTCGCTCGTGATCTTAGCCGAACGCTTCTCCCATTCGAGCTGCTCAAAGGGATGAACACCCTCAGTTGAGAAGAAATGTTCTATCTTCAAACCCCGCCCCTGATCGTTGTTTACGCTCATTTTCAGTGCCGATCTATCTCTCTTGAAGGGGTTCTCAGGGTCGAATTGATAAGGCATTTCTGCGCCTCCGTGCAAAAACAAAGACCACAAAATATAGAAAAATAACCGGGAACTACGCCAGATATTGTGGTAAAACCCGTAAACTCAGTATCGGCAGATTAATGGTAATTCGATTAGGTGTAAAGACCAAATTCAGATTTTTCTGCCGCAAATTTTTTCGCTTCGCTCTTAGTCCTTGTGGTTACTGAATCTACGAAGAGAAAAATTTTTTCCAACGGGAAAAATTCTTTAGAAACGTGTTGCTTCAAGCCAGCGGTTTGCTGTCCCCGATGAAAACAATCCTCTGATTGGGCTTCAAAACCAACAAAACTCTTTCTCCGATAACAACGTACAGCTAAAATAGACCACAGACGACAGATAGACAATAGACGAAGCACGAACAACGAAATACGATATACGAAATACGAATCTAATGGCCGCTGCCAAAGAGAAGGACAAATTCGAGACGATTCGCCGGCAAATAAGGGGCTTTCCGGCGGGACCGGGCCTGTATTTTATGAAGGGCAGGGCCGACAAAGTCCTTTATATCGGCAAGGCAAAGAATCTCCGGTCCCGAGTGGCCAGCTATTTCCAGCCAAGCGGCGATCTGGCCGCATCCCGAGGCCCCAAGATTGCGGAGATGATTGCCAAAGTCAAGGCGATTGACTTTTTGGAGACCAAATCGGACGTTGACGCAATGCTCCAGGAGGCCCGCCTTATCAAGGATATTCGGCCCCCATACAATACCGATCTCGTGGACGACAAGACATTTCCGTATCTGGAAATCACTACCGGCGAGGATTTTCCCGGAGTCTATATCACCCGCAAACCCAGGCAGCGAGGCAGCAGGCTCTTCGGCCCCTTCACGGGCGCCAAAGACCTTAGGCAGGTTCTGGTAGTCCTGCAGAAAATCTTCAAATTTCGAACCTGCAAGCTGAACATCGGCCAAGACGACCCCAAGAGGCAGTTCTTTCGGCCCTGCATTCTGTACAGTATCAAGCAGTGCAGCGCCCCCTGTGCCGCCAGAATTGACAGGGGCGAGTACAAGAAGGTTGTGATAGGGGACCTCGTAAGGTTCCTGCGGTCGAAGCGTTCTGTGATTTTGCGTCGGCTGAGAAAGCAGATGGCCGAAGCCGCCGAGGCGCTTGACTACGAAAAGGCCGCAATGTTCCGGGACCGTATCCGGCTGATTGAGCGCCTGGACCGCCGGGGCACGCCGGATGAGAACGTCCAGCCGGAGGTTTTTGTGGCCGACCCTGCCGAGGCCCTGGTGCAACTGCGCCGGCTGCTGGGGGCATCCGAGCCGGTCCGGATTATCGAGGGCATTGACGTCGCCAACATCGCCGGCGCCGAGGCGGTGGGCTCACTCGTCAAGTTCATCGACGGCAAACCCTTCAAGAGCGGCTATCGGCGATTCAAGGTCAAGACCGTTAAGGGCATCGACGATTACGCGATGATTGCCGAGGTGGTCAAACGCAGATACAAATACGCCCTGCGAGGCGAAGAACTTTGGCCCGATGTGATCCTGATTGACGGCGGGCTGGGCCATCTAAGAGCGGCCGAGACTGCGATTGACGAGATGATAGCGGCCAATTCGGACAAATTGCAGCAGAAGGAAGGCGGAAAAACGAAGAAAACCAAACGTAGGGATGCCAAACGCGATACGCAATACACAATACGCAATACGAGAATTGCCTCGATTGCCAAAAGGCAGGAGCTGATATACATCCAGGGGAACAAGGTACCTTTGAAATTGCCTGCCAATTCGCCCGCCCGCAAGCTGCTGCAATACGTCCGCGACGAGGCCCACCGCTTTGCACAGCATTACCACCACATCCTGCGCAGCAAGAAGATGGTCAACGGCAGATCGTGATCGATTCGCCTGCTGTCGGCGGCTGTCCTATAACAGAGGTCCATTGGATTCACCTCCAAGGGCCAAAACGGCGTTGAGGGAAGCCTGATCGGAGTCAGAATCAAAAGCAGCGGGTCTTTTTATCGGTCGATGACAGAAAGTCTTTGAATGCAGGCGGCGAACAGTTGGCAGGCCCAGGAGGCAGGTGTTTCTGTCGTGGTAACTATGGGTTTTGTGGGGTGGTAAGGGGGGACTTTCCTGTTTTTTGACAAGTCTATCAAGGTTTATGCCGAATACAAGATTATGAGTTAAGAGCAGCCGGTCTGCGTTAAACAAACAGCGGTCTTTGTTTGATGGTTGTCAAAAGGGAGAACATCGCATGGTAAAAGTAAAACACATCATGACACCAGATGTGGTCACCGTAGGAAGAAATACGCCGATAAGTGAAGCCACCGAGCTTCTGATGAAGAACAATATTACGGGTATGCCCGTTGTCGAAGAAGATATGACTTTGGTGGGAGTGATCACAGAGAAAGACGTCCTGAGGCTCTTCTACGCAACTGGACACGCAAGCGATAGAACGGTCAACGATTTTATGACTACCCCCGCGGTTCACTTTGACGAAAACGAGGATTTGCAGGACGTTTGTAACTGCCTGATGGATAACTTCTTCAGGCGGGTGCCCGTTACCTCGCAGGGCAAGGTAATCGGCGTTGTCAGCAGACGCGATGTACTGGCTTACATGTCTAACGCTGAACATGATGAAGATGCCGGTCAAGGGCCTTTCGAGGCAACATCCACCGGCGTCGCCGGTCAATAGTTGTCTTTTTCTCACTGGGGGATTCCGTACAAACACCGCCCGACAAGTCCAAGTCCCATAACCTGTCCTACTACTGGAACCAGGGGCGATTATCAGAAACAAACATCAAAAAAAGCTGCCTTCGAGGAAAGTGGCAGCCCTCGGCCTCAACGGAGGCACCGCGTCTAAGGAATTTGCGCGCTCGGATAAGACAGCCGCAAGCGATGCGTCAACTGGTCATAAGACTTGGAGCCCGATATGAGCAATATCAGTAACGTTAAGATATTGACCTGGCTCCAGTTGTGCACTATCGCCGCCGTTATAATCTTTGCGTGCTTTTACCATGGCCCTCGCCAAACTGCAGCAGCACAGCGAGGAATAATCGACGGGATAATTTACTCCGTCGAAAACCCATCTGTTTTGGTCGATGGCCAAGTTCTCAACGAAGGAGATACGCTATACGGTGTAGAGGTCTTGAAAATAGGCAGACGCATAGTTATCTTCGAGAAGGACGGGCAGAGATGGGAACAGAGGGTGCGGCAACGCCCAAATCCCGCTTGGGATGAACCCGATGAGCAGCTTGAGGCCGACACAGACGATTCTTGACTGTTATCCCACTTCCGGCCCACACGACCATTGACATTCCTGGTCCAAATCACCCAATCAGCCCTGCAACTAAGGCTGCTCTTTAGACGGAAAACCCTTCGGCATCCAGACAGGCAGCTCGCTGACCGAATTCCTCGCCGTCTTGGACGTCGGCACGCCCCACGCCTGGAAATATGGACCGAGATTGCGTCCGACGGTCCGTGAAAACCGGACCAGCCACTGATCCCTTTTCTCATCGTCGGACCTCGGGCGCTCACCGGCCGGCAGATTCCTGTACTCGGCGAAGACCTTTTTGAACGCATCCCAGCCGAAGGCCTCCTGCATTTGAATGTACATATCCAGCGCAAGGAACGGGTCCCTCTTCCACGCTTCGAACTTGGCTCCGCCCTCCAGATACCTTTTCAACTTTCCGGCCCTGGCCTTTTTGGTGAAACTTGGGTGTGCCTCGGAGCTAAGGCCACAGGCGTTCTCAAGCACATATATAGTAAAGAGGTTGACGGTAACTTCTACGGTGCCCTGGAAGGTCCAGTCTCGGGACTGGTGATTATGCCCGGTTTCGTGAAACAGCCCCCAAATGCCACCGTGTGCATTCGAGGTAAGCTTTTCCTTGTCCACCAGCACTTCGATTATATCCAGCAGGGTCATAATGGGATAGCCGCTGTGCATGTAACCGGCGCTGATCTGGGCATCGGCGCAATAGCGTTCCGGTCTGACCCTTTCGCGGGGCCAGCCGGCCAGATCCGCGCAACTATCCATAACCTTATCCCAGAACTCCATCAGACTTTTCGGGTCGTCAAGGTCCCTAACGACCTTTGAAGGGACCGTCAGAATGACCTTGCTTGTTTGCAGCTCGGCCCAGGGACCCGGACGATTGCGGATATCTTCCCGCCACCGCTTCAAATCAGTGCGTCCTAACACATACCATGGCGTCTCAATCCCGCCGCTGATCTTCACAGTCAAAGTTCCGAGTTCATTTCCTCTCGGCGTCTCGATATATATTAGGCCGCCAAACGCATTGGCGGCGCGGGTCTGCTGAGCTGCGATTGGGAATCTTCGGCATATCTCCGGGCAGCGTCGCCAGGTTTCTTTGTTCCAGAGTTTGTCGCTGTGTGCGCCGATTCGGATGTGCAATCCCTTGTTTTCGGCGTTTTGGTCCACTTCGACCGTGATAAGCTTGCCCGGCGGCGCGTACAAACCCGTGCTGTGCCACCCGACGATGTGCGTATCAATGGAAAGACTGCGTGTTACAGGCTTCGCATCGGCCGGGACACCTCCTGGAAAGTCGTCGGCGGCGGGATGGGCCTGGACCTGCTCCGGCGGCAGCCGTAAAGCATCCTGAATCTGCATCGAGAGAATCAGATGGCCCAGCGGACTGCGTCTCTTCGACAAGGGCCTCTTCCGTCTTGGGATGATATCCGCCTTGTCCTGCCGTATCTCCCCCAACTTCGACCCTATCTGTTGGTTCCCGCCCGCCACAGTACGGATCGCACCGGCAATCGTCGAAACCGCCTGTGAAACCTCACCCTCATTCAACTTGGCGCTGCCGTTTTCATGCTGCTGCAAAGCCTCAATCGCCCGATTAACGCCCAGCAGCTTCGACGGCGGCCCGCTGACCACGTACCCTGAGCTGCCGGTCTTTCTCAGATAGCCGTCCGCCCACATAATCCCCGCCGGTGCAAGCAAGCGGTTACCGGGATGGTCCTCTTGCAGGGTTTTTCCGCGATTTAGTTGGAGCCACCCCCAGCCGAGGTCTGCGGCCACCAGCCCGCCGCCGGAGCGGACATAAGCCCTCATTGCCTCAAGATCACCTTCATCGCGCACCCGCGCCGGATAAACGCACAAAACATCGATAGCCTTTAGCTGCTTTGCCAATTGCCCGCCGACTATCACGCGCGTTTTGAATCCATTTCTTTCCAGATACTCCTGCGGGCCTGCGACCCTGTAGAGGGCAACGCCGATTTTGTTCTCGCCAGCGGTCTGCTTTCCCGCAGCCCACCGGATGGCATTGAGCATAAGCCGTCCGGTGTCGTTTTTGGCCAGTGTTCCTCCACTGAGATAATCGGTATGTCCGAAGGCAACCACGCGGCCTTTTCCCATCCTTGCGGCTGCGACCACGGGCGCCCGAGCCCCCTCGATATTCCCCGCAACGACGGGAAAAGCCCCATCTTCAAATACGCACAGCGGCCCGGGTATCCCGGGCGCGGCGATCTGCGATACACCGTCAAGCAGCGACGCCAAATCCTTTTCCCCGGCCGACGCCGGAGCACTGCAAATGCTAATCGCCACAGACAAAAGGACGAAAATCCCTGTAACGCGATACTTGCTCATAGAAACCTCCTGGTATTCTGGAACAGATAAAATGCAGAGTGTCATTGCGAGCCAAACGTTACACACTACCGGCTTCGTCAGTCCAGAGGCTTGATGTATATATTGCGGAACTCGATCGGGCTGCCTTCGCTCTGCAGGCATATCCAGCCGGAGGTGTCCGTGGCCTTCGTCCCCAAGTTCTGAAGCACCCCATTGACAGTAACGGCAATAGTATCGCGTTTGCAGACGATATCGTAAGTGTTCCACTGCCCCGGGGCCTTCTCGCTGCTCTTGGCCTTCTTTGCTATCACCACGTATTGCTTCTCGATGTTCTGCATGTCCTGGCCGTCAACCGTGACGCCGGTACCGTTGATAAGCACAAAATCACCGGCGTTGCCGGCCTTCAACTGGGCCTCGATAGTCCGAGGCCAGACTTTGTCCTCCCCGCTGGAGTGCAGCAGGACGCCGCTGTTGGTCGGCTCGCCCGGCCAGCGCCATTCGACGTGCAGTTGGTAATTGCTGTATTTGCGCCTGGTCCGCATGTACCCGTTGGGTTTTCCCTTGCAATGCACAACGCCGTCCTTGACGGACCAGATGTCGTGCACATCGATTGTCTCATCAGGAATGAACAACTTCCAGCCGGTAAAGTCCGTTCCGTTCCAGAGCATTATCTTCTCCCGGGGCGTAACGGGGCCGGCCATTCCCTGGCAGCCCGCCAGCACCGACAAAAGAACTACCAGGATACTCACTGCAAAGAGCCTGCTGACAACTTGTCTCATGGTCTTGCCTCCACAAATGCGTTTGTTATTCTGTAACAACATACAGTCGGTTTCTCAACCTGTTTGGATGGGAGCCGGCGAAGCCTCCTCATAATCATCCCTGAATACGATTGAGAGTATAGGGGGCTGTGAGAGTTTGTCAATTCTGATAACTGTGGATTCCTGGAATTATCTCCACAAAGAGTGGCACGCTCCCGGAAAACTGGTCCGGTATTCGTGAGAGGACAACCTTTTGAACCTTGGCAAATCAAGGAAAAAAGGTAACCGTCTGTACTGGTTCAGCGTGAAACGG
>JAGMDR010000486.1 GCA_023128595.1 Planctomycetota bacterium
GGCAAGTGATTGGGGCGTTTGTCAATACTCGTTCACAAGGCGCAACAGAGCCGCTATCGTCATTGCGAGGCCTTTGAAAAAGGCCGTGGCAATCTCCGCCTTACAAATGAGTGAGATTGCTTCGCTTCGCTCGCAATGACGGAGCGCGTAATCCTTTGTCAGGAAGAACCTTATACTGTGCCAGGAAAATCAGTCACACCCGGCGTAGCTACGCTGCCGGCTACGGGGGCAGCTCTTTCACGGTTGTTGCAGGAAGATGTGGACGCCTTTTTTGTTTGATGTAACAATGTCGAGTTTTCCGTCGGCGTTCATATCGACGACTTCGAACTGTGTTCCTACGCCGGAGTTGTCGTCGATTACGTGCAGGACGAACTCGACTCCTTCGACTGCGCTCAGGACAGGCTTGGCCTTTTCGGGCCGGCGGAGCTCGAACCAATAGAGCATAGCCGGTTCATGCCCGCCGGGGTCCTTGCCCTGGTGGGCGAAATGCCGCTTGCCGGTTACGAGGTCCTTGATGCCGTCGGAATTGATGTCGGCGAGGATTATGGCGTGCGCCTGGGAGTACTTGTCAAAGATCACGTGCTGTTTGAATTCGGAGCCGTCCTGCTCGAACCACCATATACCGTATCTGTGGGCGGAGCTGGTAATTACGTCGCTGTCGCCGTCGTTATCGACGTCGTAAACGAGTATATTAGCGCAGTCGGGGCCGAGGTTGGCCGGGTGGAACTTCCAGCTCTTTTTAGTGCGGTCTTCGGGGGCCTGCCACCATCCTTCCTTGACGAGGACGTCACAGCGTCCGTCGCCGTTGACATCGCCGGCGCCGAGGCCGTGGCTGTACTTTTTTGTGCCGGGGGCGTCGGGGCCGGCGGCGATTACGTGCATGTCCCAGAGGCCGTCAAGGTCCTTCGGGATGCCGAACCAGGCCATAATTCCCTCCGGACGGACGGCGAAGATGGGGACGGGTCGGCCGTTGCCGAGCAGGTCCACGAAGATCGGCGTTTCGTTGCAGGCGCTTTTGGCGATCATCCTCTGTTTCCAGTGTCCGGGCTTGTTCCTCGGGTTCTCATACCACCAACAGGGATCGCCAGGGTACCCGATGATGATGGAATCGACCCATCCGTCGCCGTTGACGTCCTGGGCGAAGTTGGTAAAGCAGTTGCTGTAGCCCTTTGTGCCGTCATAAGTGCCGACGGGACGTAATTCGTGCATCTTCCAGCCGGGTGAGGAGTACCAGAGGTCGCCTGAAAGGATGTCGAGCTTGCCATCGTGATTGATATCGGCGGTGGCGACGCCCTCTGCGCGGAAGGTCTTGTCGATGACGATCTTTTTGAAGCTGACCGGTGCGGCTGCTCCGGATACGGCAAACGATAAGACAATTATTGTCAGCAGAAATGTCGATTTCGTCTTCATAATGACCTCCCGTTCAAATTCGTGGTTCAAAACTGCTTTATTATAGCGTACTGTAGTCGGCGGGCAAAGGGATAATCATCGGCTTGAGTTTGCCAAGAATGGTGAATGCGGGCAGCGGCGGGTTAGTATTCGGGACCCGGTTTCGGTTACGAGGACGTCGTCTTCGATTCGCACGCCGAGCTTGCCGGGGATGTATATTCCGGGCTCGATGGTGATGACCTGGCCGGCTTTGAGCTTTCCTTTGCCATCGGCCTTTAAGAACGGCAATTCGTGAATTTCCAGTCCGAGGCCGTGCCCAGTGCCGTGGCCGTAAACGGGCAGGCCGCTGCTGCGAATAACCTCTCTGGCAGCGGCATCGACCTGGGTGAGTTTGACGCCGGGGCTTATCGCCTTTATTGCGGCGGCCTGGGCCCGCTCAACGACGTCGAAGACCTTCCGGTAGAGAGCTGTCATCGGGCCGAGTACGAAACATCTGGTAATATCGCTGCAGTAGCCCTTGTATTTGGCGCCGAAGTCTATCAAGACGGTGTCCTTTTGTTTGAGTTTCTTCCTGCCTGGCTGATGATGGGGGCGCGAGGCGTTTGGTCCGAAGGCGACGATTGTATCGAAGCTGTTGGCGGCGGCGGACTTGCGGATCTGAAAATCGAGCATACCGGCCAGCTCGATTTCGGTCATGCCGGGCTTGATGTGGCCCAGGGTTTGCCGGAGTGCCTTTGCGGCTATTGAGGCGGAGGCCTTGATAGCGGCGACCTCGGCAGGGTGCTTGAGGCTGCGCGTTTTTTCGATAATATCCGCGGCTGACCTGAGTCGGGTCTTGACGTGCTTTTTCAATGCCTCGAAATCGGCGAGCGAGACCGACTTTTCCACGGTTATCGTTCGGACTGATTTTAGCTTTGCGGCCAGTTTGGCGACGGCGTCGGCCATAGAGCCGGTGCGCTCAACAATGGGGCATTGGGGGCATTCCTTCCGGGCCTGCTCGGTATATCTGCTGTCGGTCAGGAGGTATGTGCGGGCTTTTGCGATTGCGGCCCAGCTATCATCGCCGAAGAAGCCCGTGGCGTAGGTTACATTGGCGGGCTTTGTTAGGATAAGGCAGCTTATACGCTTTTTGGTCATTTCTCGCCGGATCGCTCTGATACGTTTGGCTATTATCTGTCGGTCCATTCGGGTCGGTCTCCGGATGCTTCGGTTTATGCTTTCACGAAAGCGCAGGGCCTCTTGTGCGCCAAAAGACATAACTGATATACAATAACAGGGCCAAAAAGTACATATTTTTCCGGTAGGACGTTTGGCATTGGGGGCAATAATTTATATATTTTTATCAGAAAGACATGGCTGGGGCCGAGGCAGGTGGCCGTGGATAGTTGTACCGGGCGTAGATGTTTTCCGTAAGGGAGGAGAATCTATAAGGCCCCATCATTCCGAATAGGACGGTGATTGCCGTCCTTTTTT
>JAGMDR010000487.1 GCA_023128595.1 Planctomycetota bacterium
GGTTCGACTCCAGTCCCGGGCATTTTCTTATTGATTCCTTTGGCTGGTTCGGCCGGCGGTGGATATTCCATATTCCCTCCAGGCAGGCCTGGAGGCTAAATAGGGTGATTATGCCGAAGACATTTGGCTATATGTTGACGTGGACAACGTACGGCAGTTGGTTGCAGGGCGACGAACGTGGTTACGTAAAACACGGCCAAATACTTCGTGGTAATAAAAAACTTGTCGATCTTTGCGAGAGGTTCCAAAAAGAACATACGGTCAAGCTAAGGCACAATGAGAAAGATATTGTCCGCCGGGCAATATTAGACGAAGCAGAACGTATCGGCCGAACTATCGAAGCCTTGGCCGTGTGCAGCAATCATGTTCATCTGGTGGCACGGTATTTTCCGGAGCCGATAGGACAGACAGTCAGCAGATTTAAAAATGTTGCCGCCGCGGCCCTGAGAAAGCATGGCCGAGGTGGTCGAGTTTGGACACGAGGATTTGATAAGAGGTTTTGTTTTGACCGCGAGGATTTGATCCGGCGAATACAATACGTCAAGAACCATAGCCCCTGAAACCCGAACTATTTAGCCCCGAAGCCTGCTTCGGGGGTCCAGACGCCGCCGCAATCACAGGTTAGTATCATTCGCGAAGTAGGGTCCGTAATCCTCGATAGCAACAGGTCCTGCATACCGTCCACGACTATATTCGTGACGACCATCATTCACAAAGGTCTGTGATTTTCTTGTTGCGCTGGCAGGCGTTGGTTGGTAAAATGTCTCGGTCTTGGACGCAAGAGAATTCGAGTCTCTGGAGAAACGGATGATAGATTTGCAGGGCCTGCAAGAACCATTTCTGGATCGGGCGGAGCCGAAGCGAGAGCCGTTGGCGGGGCGGGTAGTCTCGATAGATGCGCTTCGCGGGTTCATGATGTTCTGGATCATAGGCGGGTGGCATATCTTCGACGGCCTGCACAAGGCGCTGAACAACGCCACGACGGCTTCGATAATGAAGCAGCTCACGCACGCGGAGTGGGAGGGCTTTACCTTCGAAGACCTGATTATGCCGCTGTTTTTGTTTATTGTCGGTGTTGTGATGCCGCTCTCATTTCACAAGCGCCTGGCCCGCGGGCAGAGCAAGCGCAGGCTCTACTTCCACGCAGTGCTGCGAAGCGTAATCCTCTTTGTCCTCGGTATGGTCGCGCAGGGCAATCTGTTGGCGCTTGACCTTGGCCAGCTCAAGATATACTGCAACACGCTCCAGGCGATTGCAGCGGGCTATCTTATTTCCGCGATCATCCTGAATGTGCGTCTTCGCTGGCAGATAGTGATGACGGTGCTCTTATTGGTGTTATTCTGGGCCTTGATGATGCTGGTCCCGTTCCCCGGCCGGGTCCCGGACCGCCTCGACCAGGATGCAAACCTCGCAGCCTTCATTGACCGCGACATCCTGCAGCCATTCGACGATGGCCTGAACTACACCTGGATTCTAAGCAGCATGACCTTCGCCTGCACGGTAATGTTAGGCGTAATGGCCGGGCACGTGCTGCGGGCCGAGATCGCAGGACCCGGCAAGGTCTTTGTCCTGGTTGTCCTGGGCCTGGGCACTCTGGCTGTCGGAGCGTTGTGGGGAGGCTGGTTCTTCGGCATAGGCAAATTCTACTTCGGCCTGTTCCCAATCGTCAAGCGGCTCTGGACCAGCTCTTTTGTATTATTTGCCGGCGGGCTGTCCTACCTGCTCCTGGCGGTCTTCTACCTTGTCATTGACGTCTGGCGTCTGAAGAAATGGGCCTTTCCCCTCGTCGTGATCGGCACCAATGCCATCTTCGTCTATATGGCCACCCACTTGATCAATTTCCGCCAGATTGCAGGTGTCTTTGTCGGCGGCCTCGATCGATTCGTCGGCCCGTGGCGCGACTTCATCCACCCCCTGGCAGGCTTCGCCATCGTTTGGCTCATTCTGTTGTGGATGTACCGCAAAAAGACCTTCATCAAGGTCTGAACCGACGAGATAAGGATGGCTTCGATGAGGAAACCGGCCGTGACCGAGCGAATAGTGCTCGTCGTGTACCTGCTATTCTTCGCTAACAGTCAGGCCTTCAATACCCCAATTTCCCCCAGCAGCCCGTCTGCATCCTGTGCAAATCGTCTTTGCCCTCGGCGGTCGTGGGGGTCCATTTTTTGGGCGGAGCATTTTCGCGTGCTCTTCCCTCCTTTATTGTCTCGGTTGCCTTCCACTTCCAGTACTCGGCGTGCCCGTCCGCAAACGCGACGTTTGTTCCATCTCCGTGCCGGACAGGGGGGTCGTCCCACCATTTCTCTGTCTTAAAATGAACGGCAAAAGCATCCGGTGTCATGCGGCCTTCGTCAATAAAGACGAGTCTGAGGCCCGGTGCCGGGCTGTGAATCTTGCTCCTGTTCTTGACGTGCGCGCCCTTGACTCCTTGAACTTCAGGATGGCAAACAGCATTCATAGAGAACATTATCGAGTATGTCAGCCCCTCTCCGGGCCGACCGGTCGGGCACCTATAGACATCGACATTCCTAAGATAAGGCCACAACGCGCCGTCCTTGAGCCCCTGCAGGACAGTGTCCCATTCTGGCGGAAGCGCATCGACCCAGGCCAGCTCATCCCTGTGGTCGCCCCAGGCCATGTCGCGATCGCTAAACCCTGCGGCCCCGTTGACGATCTTCTCATCGTTCTCGTCGGCATACATACCCCAGGCGAGTATCAACTGTCTGCAATTGCCGAAGCAGACGGCCCGTTTGCCGAGCTCCTTTGCTCTTTTGAGTGCCGGCATCAATATCGCCATAAGCAGCGCGATAATAGCGATTACCACCAATAGTTCTACCAGCGTGAACGCGGTCGCGGATATTCGGCTTTGCCGATTACAGATCCCCGTTTTGGACTGGATGAGGGCCTTTGGCTTGTTCATAATAATACTCCTTCGTTTCGAGGAAATCTCTTTCGCCGATGGATAAGATTCAAAAAACCGGCCTTCTGTTCCTCTAATTCTGCCTTTCGAGCATCATTTTACTATATTATGTTCGGATGTTCAAGAGGCTGTGCACAAAAATCTTTGTTCGTTGTCACTGTTTAATTAGGAGATCCGGCCTTAAATCAGGCCTAAACGCTCGGCCTCGGTGTAAAGACCATAACGCTTCATTTTCTTGAATAATGTTGTGCGGTTTATTTGAAGCGCCTTGGCCGTTTCCTGGCGGTTCCAATTATTCGCCTCGAGTGCCTGGCGGATGATGTTCTTCTCCGGCTCGACCATCGCTTCTTTCAAACTCATCGGCTCAAAAGCTCTCTTGAGCTGGTTCTGCTCCAGTTTGATCGCCTCGGGCAGGTCGTCCGCCCCTATGAATTTGCTCTTGCTCAGCAGTGCCGCGCGCTCGATTACGTTCTCAAGCTCGCGAACGTTCCCCGGCCACGAGTAACGCTCTAAATACTCCATTGTCTCGTCGGTAAAGCCCAGTTTTTCTCTGTTGTGCTGCGCCGAGTACATCTTCAAGAAATGCTCGGCCAGGGGCCTGACATCTCCGACCCTCTCACACAGCGGCGGAAGGTCTATTTTCACGACGTTTATCCGGTAATACAGATCCTCACGGAACCTGTTCTTTCTGACTTCTTCATCCAGGTCACGGTTCGAAGCCAGTACAATTCGCGTATCAACCGTTATTGTTTTGTTGCTGCCGACCGCCTCGAACTTCCTGTCCTCGATGACACGCAGAAGTTTGGCCTGCAGCCCCGGCGAGGCGTTGGATATTTCATCGAGAAAAATCGTTCCGCCGTTTGCCGCCAGGAATTTACCATCCTTATCGTTCACGGCGCCGGTGAACGATCCCTTGGTATGCCCGAACAGCTCACTTTCAAGCAGCGTCTCGGGCAGCGCCCCGCAGCTTACCTCGACAAACGGCTGATTGCGTCTGCCGGAGCGATGGTGTATTGCCCTTGCCAGTATGCTCTTGCCGGTGCCCGACGGCCCGGCCATTAGTATTGTCGTCTTGCTGTCTGCAACGGCCTCAATGAGGTCGAAAATCTTCGCCATCTTGTAATGGTGGCTGATTATGTTTTCAAGGCTGTACTTCTGCTCGAGCTGCAGCCGCAGGTTCTCATTCTCGCTCATAAGCGATTGCTGCTTGATTGCCCTTTCCACCCCCAGTCGCAACTCATCATCGACGATAGGCTTGGTTAGGTAGTCGTACGCCCCGAGCTTGATGGCCTGAACCGCGCTTTCTATAGTCCCGTACCCGGTTATCACAATAACTACCGTTTGGGGATAGTTCCTGCCGATAGTGTGCAGCAGCTCGAGCCCATCTCCATCCGGCAGATTGACGTCTGTTATAACCAGGCAGTAGCTCTCCTCTTCGAGCCTGGCCAAAGCACCCTTGAATGTCTCTGCCCCGACGGCCTCGAATCCCTCGAGCGACAAGAACTCGCACAGCGAGTCCAGTATGATCTTATCATCGTCTATAACCAGAATGTTCTTGTCTCTCATAAGATTTTCCAATCAGCTTCTATGAATTGTCACTTACCCGGCAGCGGCAGAAACACAATGAATACACTGCCGCCATCCGGGATGTTTTCAGCGGTTATTCGCCCGTGGTAGCTTTCAACTATGTCCCGGCATATCGCCAGTCCCAATCCTGTGCCTTTGCCCCTGTCCTTGGTCGTGAAAAACGGCTCGAACAAGGCCTCTGCGTTTTCCGGCGCAAAGCCGCTGCCGCTGTCACGAAACTCCACCACCGCGGTATTTTGGCCTTCAATCCTGGTTGATATCCTAAGCTCTCCCCCTTGCAGCATCGCATCCAGGGCGTTCTTCGTAAGGTTGCAGAAGACCTGAAACAGATTGCCGCTGCGGATTTCCGGTATGCCGCGGTCGTAGTCTCGCAGAATGCGAATATCTAAAGCCTCCGCCCTGGACTCCATAGTCTTCACAGCCTCTTCGATGAGCTGCTCAATCCTGACATATTCCAGCGATGCGTACGTGCTGCGTGAGAATTCCAGCAGCTCGCTGACGATTTGCACCATTCTCATAAGTCCCTTGCGGCACTGCGTAAGGTATTCTTTGGGCTTCTCCAGGTTCTCCTGCTCGATAATCCTCATCGCCAGATTGATGTATCGCAGGATGCCGTCCAAGGGGTTATTCAGCTCGTGGGCCACTTTTGAGGCGAGCCTCCCGACTGCGGCCAGCCTCTCAGCATCGGCCAACTGTCTTTGCACGTTGGCCATTTCGGTTATATCTTCGACTATAATGGTTCCGCCAAGGGTTCCTTGGGCCCCGGCGTCTTTGAGTGGAGTAAAGGTGATTCGCAGCAGTCTCGTTCGCCCGTTCGATGTGTAGCTGACTTCGTCGAATGTGCAGGTTTGGGCCGTTGACAACGCTGATCTGAGCTGCTCTGTCCAGCCCGCCCACACCTTGTGATCTGTGCCTTCGGCCAACGATTTGTCGATGTAATCACCCAGCCCGAGCAGCTTTGTCGCCTGGGGATTGGCCTCGATAATTTTCAAATCCTGATCGAAGGCAATGATCGCTACCGGCAGCGACTGCACGATTGATTTGTCCGGCCCGAATATCGAGCGGGCATTTGCGGCCGGCTTCTCCGGCTGAGGACCGCTCTTATCGGACTTCTCCGGCTGTTGTCCCGGTGATTCTGGCATAGCTCGAATAATAGCCTAACTTTCCTATTTTGTCAAGGCTGTGTTGCAAAAAAACAACACGCGCGTTGTTATTTTCGAACCATAAGCGTTTAGGCTTTAACGCAAAATGTAAGGTCTTGAGAACAAACAACTAAAGTAAGCCTGTTCTCTGTTGATAAGGGCCTGGCGTTGTTGAGGGGAAGTTTTGGTGTTGCCATTATTCAACATTCGAGCCAGTGCATTCACGGGATCATTGTATATCTGTCCGCTCGGTTGGCCTAAGCTCATACGTGCTAAGTAGTTGTAAATGTGAAAATAGGGTATTTTTTTGTCCCTTGTGCTGGAATGTGTTTTGCGGGATAGCCCGGCAGGAGCGCGCATTGCACAAACAGTCAGGCGCAATGGCAACGAGCTTTGCATGGAGGCATTCGGTGGACGGGTTTGAAAAGCGCAAGCACAGACGGTTGGCAGTAAAGCTCTACTTGTCCTGCCGCAAAGTGGGCAGCCCTGCGCAGAAACCGCACGCAGGCCGCACAGTGAACGTGGGGCCCGGCGGGTTGTATTTCGAGACGACTGATGCGGAATTTGAGCGGGGCGATTTGGCAGAAGTGAGGCTGTCAGTACCGCCGACCTCCGGCCTGCTCGAATTGGGGGGCACAATGTGCGCCCTTTGCAGGGTCCTGAGAGCTGAGAATATCAGCTATCCTCATACAGGCCCTCAATCTTCCGTTGTCCGCGGTGTGGCTCTGGAATTTTCTCGTCCGCCGAAGCTTTGCATGTAGCAATCATTCTTCGGGCCAGGAGCCTTCGAAGACTTCTGCGGCGGGGCCCGTCATATAGACGCAGTTATCTTCCTGGCACCAGTACAATTCGAGCGCCCCCCCCGGCAAATGTGCAGTACATAGGCGCTCTTGCCGTCCGGTGAGCACCGCAGCGACGCAGCAGGCACAGGCGCCGCTGCCGCAGGCCATTGTGATTCCGCTTCCTCGCTCCCAGGTGCGCATCGTGAACTCAATCGGCTGATCTATCTGGACAAAGTGTACATTCGTACGGTTTGGAAAGAGGCTGTGGTTTTCGACGGCCGGGCCGAGTCTTTCAAGGTCAATCAGACTTATGTCATCACAGAAGAATACAGCGTGCGGATTACCCATTGAGACACAGGTCATCAGCAGTCCCAAACCGGGAAGCTCTATTGGCTGTTCAATTACTTCTTCGCCGGGCAGATCTACAGGTATATCTTTCGGCGCGAGGACCGGCTGGCCCATGTTAACGCACACCTTTTGCACTTTTTCATCCTGGTCGATTACGAGCCCGAGCGTTAGAACACCGTTGCCGGTTTCGATGTTGAGCGAGGCGGGAAACGATTGCTGGCCGGGGACCGAGAATTCATCACCTGCTTCGGCTAATTTGTGCTCGTAGGCGTATTTGGCCGCGCATCGAATACCGTTGCCGCACATCTCGGCTTCTGAGCCGTCGGCGTTGAAGATACGCATCCGCACATCGGCTGCCTCCGACGGCGATATCAGAATCAAGCCATCCGCCCCAATTCCCGTGTGTCGGTCGCTTACAAGTCGGGCCAATTCAGCAGGGTTCTCGACCTGCTCGTCAAAGCAATTGACATAAACATAGTCATTGCCCAGGCCGTGCATTTTGGTAAATTTCATTTTACTGCTCCTTGCGAAATACACCTTAGTGTACAGACAGAGCGGCAGAAAATCAACTTTCTACCGCAAATTGCTCGGCTCGCGGTTCGGGGTGTGGCCGGATTTTCCGGCAGAGGATTTCTGGTTTGTCAATAGTGGTCCAAACGCACAATAAAGCCACTTTTGTCATGGCGAGCCCCCCTGGGGCCGTGGCAACCTCCTGCTTTTCGAACGAATGAGATTGCTTCGCTGCGCTCGCAATGACTGAGCGCGTAATCCTTTGTCAGGAAGAACTTTATACTGTGCCGGGAAGAACCTTATACTGTGCCAGGAAAATTAGCCACACCCCCGCACTGCCCCGTATGCCTCAACCCCCACCTATACGCCTGGTCGTTGCTGTAGTTGCCGGAGAGCTTGGCGACTGCACGGGGATTGCATCCGCAGGCTCTCACAGATCGATTGGCCCCCTTGCCCTTACGCGGTGTAGGTTGAAGCGGCGGTGGTTCCGCCCGCGCCTTTCGTTTCGATGCACATTGC
>JAGMDR010000488.1 GCA_023128595.1 Planctomycetota bacterium
GATCAAGGATGTGCACATCTGGAACAACGGTGGTGGCGCGGATCGTAAAAAGCCACCCGGCCAAGAGCCTGTGCCCGACTACTTGGATTGGGACCTATGGCTCGGCCCCGCAGCCTTCCGTGCCTACCATCGCGAGTGGATGAAGCGGAATCTCTGGCGCGACTTCGGCACCTGTCAGCTCGGAAATTGGGCCTCTCACAGTGCGAATCTGGCGTTCATGGCCCTGAAGGTGCAAGAGCTCTGGCTCGCCAATCCGCCTAAGGAACCCAAAGCCATAATTGGTGTCGAAGCGAAGTGTTCCGGGATTAACAGGCTCTCGTTCCCGCGCTGGGAGGTGATCCAGTGGCAACTTCCCGCGCGTGCTGAGTTTCCGCCGATTACTTTCACTTGGCACAACGGTCCGGCTCCAGGCTCTCGCGACCTGCTCGAAGGACTTCTTGGCGATGGTCTTGATTGGGGTGATAAGAAGGAGAAAAAATGGGCAGACCACGCTGGCGCCATCATTGTGGGCACCAAGGGACGAATTCACACTACTGGACATAACGCTACCTTCCGCCTTTTGCCCGAATCGAAGTTCACCGGTGTCGATAAGGACAGGCCTTTGAAGGTCGATCGGTCTCACGGTCACGAGAGGGACTGGTTTATTGCGTGCCGGGGCGGCCAGCCGGCCTGGGCGAACTTTGATTACGCCTCCGCGCTCAACGAGTTCCTCATGCTTGGAAACGTGGCCACACAGGTCGAGGGCAAGCTCAAGTTCGATCCAGCTGCAATGAAGATACTCAATAATACCCAGGCCGACGCCCTGTTGCGCTCGGAATACCGTCAGGGTTGGTCTCTATGAAAGGCTTCATTATGAAAATGAAAACTCACACTTACTCATTCTTGTTCGTCATCACGGTGCTTGCGTGCAGGTCATTTTCTGCAGAGAAAATACCAGCGCATCAAGCCAGAAAGATTGCCGAAGCTGCGCCAGCCAAAGCTCACGTTGTCCCCAAGAAGCCCCGGCGAGTTCTTATCTGGATTACGCCACCGCACTTGATGGAAAAGGACCCGCACAAAGGCTACTGCATCCCTTACGCTACTGCTGCGTTCGAGATGCTGGGGCAGAAAAGCGGCGCGTTTGAGCCGGTCGTTAGCGGAGATTTGGCCAAGTATCTGCCGGAAAACATCCGGCAGTTCGATGCAATCGTGATGAACAACAGCTCCGGCCCTTGGATAACGCCGACAGATGCTGACATGGCCAAGAAGGTTTTCAAGAAGCACGGCAAAAAAAAGGCTGTGGTCGAGCAGGTCTTGCGCAGGAGTCTGCTGGATTATATATCCAACGGCGGAGGCATAATGGCGATTCACTTCGCTATTGGCGCCAACCGGCACTGTCCCCAGTTCCAGCAACTGCTGGGCGCCACGTTTACGGGACATCCCTGGAACGAAGAGGTCGGCATCACTGTGGAAGAGCCGGGGCATCCTCTCGTGGCGGCTTTTAGTGGAAAGGATTTCCGGCTTGCGGATGAGATATATCAGTATGGCGATCCTTACAACCGTAGCAATGTACGCGTGCTACTCTCGCTTGACCCGGAGCGAACAAACATGGGAGTGAAGTGGATTAGGCGCGAGGACAACGACTTCGCTCTGGCCTGGGTGAAGTCTCACGGTAAGGGTCGTGTCTTCTATACGTCCTTCGGACATCGAACTGAGCTTTTCTGGAATTCCAAACTGCTGCAGTTCTATCTCGACGCCATCCAGTTTGCCACAGCCGATTTGGAGGCGCCGACTGCTCCACGCCCGGACCGTCCGGTGAGGCGTGGCCCAGGCCCGACACCACCAGAGGTCAGAGCAGCCAAGATGAAAACCAGGAAGGTGGCACCGCCAACGGAGCAACAGATTAAACGGATTGAAGATGCTGCTCCCGAAAAAGCACCGGCTAAGCCCGCAAAGCCGCGTAAAGTGCTCGTCTCGGGCCACGCCTGGACACACCAGCCAAATCCTTATGCCGAGAAGGCGCTGGAAATCCTCGGCCGCAAAACTGGCGTGTTTGAGGCTGTCGTCAGCGACGACCCGCGTCTTTTGCTGGGTGATCGCCTGCCGAAGTTCGACGCGCTGGTAATGAACAACATACACGAACGTGCCCCTTTTCTGCCTGCCGATTTTGCGCAGCGCACGGAGGAACAGGAAGTCGCGGCGAAGAAATTTGACGAGGCTGTGAAACAGAGCATCCTGGAATATGTCCGAAGCGGCAAAGGAATTTTGGGGGTCCATGCAGCGACCGCCGCTTTTCGGAACTGGCCCGAGTATGGAGATATGATGGGCGGCTACTACGGGGGACACATTCACCAGGAAGTGGTCATCAGGCCCGAAGACCCAAAGCACCCCGTCAACGCCTGCTTTGGCGGCAAGCCCTTCACTATAAGGGACGAGATATACATATCTCGCGAGCCGTATTCGCGCAAAAAAGTTCGTGTCATAGCAAGCCTCGACTTAAGCCGGATGGAAGACCCGCAGAAACGCCCGGACAAGGATTACGCAGTCTCCTGGGTTCGGGCCTATGGCAAAGGCCG
>JAGMDR010000489.1 GCA_023128595.1 Planctomycetota bacterium
CGTCACGCACGTCCGTATCGTCGTCGTTCATCGCTTTGGCCAAAGGCACAATCGCACCAAGCAGCACCTTTTCGTTTGTCACTCGAAGGGCGATTTTAGCCAATTCATCCGCGGCCTCTGAGCGAGCAGACGCATTCGCATCCTTCAACTGGGCGATGTAGCCGGGGAACTGCTCTTCGGCGGATTGCGAGCGTCTTGCCTGCTCGGCCAGTTTCTTCTGCTTATGAACTTCCTGAGCAATCCGCTGCTTTGTGAGTATCTCTTCGACAATTTTCTCAACGGCCTCTTTCGAATCCGCAATCGGCACAGCCGCCTGCTCGGGCGCGTTGAAATTGAATGAATACAGCTTCGCATTTTTCAGCTCGAACCTCAGCCGAACATCCTTGCCCTTGAGATTTTCCAACGAAAACTTATCCAGCCACTTTACCTCGGTATCCGTAACGGTTTTCTTCACGAGTTTACTCTGAGCCAATTTCCTGTTGTCTTTGTCGAGAATTGTGACTTTAGCAAATCCCTTTTTCCCAACATCAACGCAAAGCTGGAGTTCGTTGCCGGTACAAACAATGGGCGTAGTTGTAATAGACGCCGGTTTGTTCCCATCGATCTGCTCGTAACCGGCCCAGCCGTCAGGGCGGAGTGTGCCTAAAGCCAGGTAGCCCTTGCGCCAGTCGAAAAAGTACCAGTCGCAGGCCCCGTAATAGATTCGGACCTCATCCTCTAAGAAAATCGGAGCCGAGGCGAAGATGGTTCCCCAGTCGTAGGGCATGGTTCCATACTTTTCCGTTGACGCCGGGCTGTGTGCAATGAACGGTGTGCCTGCTTGTATGCGGTACCATTTAATAGTATCAGGACTCCAGGCAAGCTCAACATGCTGCCTGACGTGGTAGTTGGAACCTTCCGGAAACTCCATAATTCCCAATAATCCGATATAGGCACCCCCGGTCGGAAATACCACCATATCGTGTGTCTGCTCGCGGCGTTCTGGTCCGCGCAAAACCACCTCCGCTTTTGTCCAATTAACAAAGTCGGACGACTCAGTCCGCCCCACCAAGCGAATGTTGTCCCTTGTCTTCAAGCGGGTAATGCCAATGTACTTGCCCGAAGCCGGATCCCAAAAGGCGTTGTTGTGAGTGTCACCCGGTGCGTCGATCTCGCGGCACAGAATCGGGTTTCCCCAGTGCACGCCGTCGGGGGAAAATGCCACCGCCATCTTCTCGGCCCGGAAGAACATCTTATAACGCTTAGCCAAATCGCTTTCATGCAGGTCCTTGAACACGCCCGCGCCGTGTGGACCGCGAAACATGCCGCGCATCTCCTGGCCGCGCATCTGGATGTTGTTCTTCTTATTACCGTTGAATTCGACCAAGCCGAGTTCGGGTTTTTCCCAATGGATACCGTCCTTTGAGATGGCGTAGCAGACGCCCATCTCGCGATGATTAGGCCGAGCCTTCATGTAATTCTGAGATTCGGGATTGCGCTTCTCGGGCGGCGTGCCGGTCGTTCTCTCGTCGATGATAAACGGGCTGTACCAGCACTTGTAGATTTTGTCTTGTTCGTCATAGATGACGTTACAGTAGACGTTATCGAAACGCGGCTCCCAGGGCTTGTCTTCCTTGAATAGCGGATTCCGCCTGTCTTTTTGTACTGTGCCGACAGTCAGGACCGCATTTTCAGTATCTTCTATAATACGACTGTCAAGCAAAAGGTACCTGTTACGCTTGGGGCCGTCATTATTTTTCTTGATGGCCCCGTTTGCCCCGGCGACCCAGATGCTCATTGCGAGCATGGCCATGATTGTTATAGTCACTTCAGTGTTTATTTTTACATCTATCTTAGTCATTTAGATAACCTCCTGTTTCTTGAAGCTGAAAGAATAAACCGGTATGTCCCCATGAGTT
>JAGMDR010000049.1 GCA_023128595.1 Planctomycetota bacterium
TGCCAGAAAATGATTTCACACCCAATCTATGTCTTCCTGCGCACTACTCAAAACCACATTACTCAAATCCAACGTGTTCGGCCCGGTGTTGCACAGTTCAAGGAACTCATAATCCTTGCCGCCCAGCGGGTCGTACATTACTTCGGTTACGCGCAAATAGTCTTGTAGGGGCCGCTCGGTGACAGTGCTGATGACGGTAATGGTATCGGAAGCGAGAAACTGTCCCTGAAAATCATAAGCCAAGAGAATTAAGTTGTTCACGCCCGGATCAAGAGGCACGGTGGCTCGCCAGTGAAATACGGTACTGTTGCCGGAGCCTGTGCTGGTCCAGGACAATTCGAGAGGCCGTTCAAAGCCCTGAAGATATATAGCCTTCACATCGATCCAGCCTTTACCGGTTACCACGGCATGAGCATCAGGGACGGTAGAATCATAGCCTGTTATTTCAAAGGGATACTCCGGGGCTATGCGTTTAGCGATTTCATTTAGGAGAAAATTGCTTCGTTGGCCAATAAACGACAAGTGACTGCCAAACGCCTGGGAAGGAAGCAGCTGACCAAGTTGATCCGTCCAATGCCCCATATATGCCGTATTATATGAAGTGTTCAGAACATCATATACGTGCCCGTAATAGAGCCGTTCATAGCCAGGTGACGCTATAATTTGTGAAAGATCACTATTGGCAACAAGCGGACGAGTCGCCTGATAGAATGCATCCAGATCGTGCGGGAAGTAAAGTGTTCTTCCGTCCGAGGGTCGTATGTACATCTGCATATTGTGCTGAGCATTATCGCCGCCATAGCTGTCACCGGCACCGCAGGCTACCGCTATCGCAAAGGCCCCTAGCCACTGATCCACGTCAATTATTTCAGAGACATGATCGTTGAAATAAGAACCGGTTGCTCCAAAAACTTTGGCAAAATTCATCAGCCCTTCATAATCATCCTGGCTGCGGTTGTTCTTTTTGAGGAATTGCCAGCGATAGTTTTCTTTGTCATCGCCGTAGTCACGAATGGTTTTACCGGTCACGCCGTCTGGTGTCGGCAATTTGTAGTCCTCGAGATTTCCCGACAACGTGGTCCGAGGATAATAGACATATTCGTATTCATAGACCTCTCCGTCACTTCCGTTTTCAAACTGATCATTTAGAAACACCGAGTTGTAACGAGCCAATTGAAGCTCCGCGGAGCCTGTATGCTGGATCGCTGGCGCGATCACCTTGATAAGATCGGTGTATTTGCTTAGCTGGCATGAGCCGGCACGGTTCATCGTAATATGAATCAGCATCTCCCGCTGGCCCTGGGTCGTTCCCTCAGAACGGTCAATCGCGACGGTCTCGTGAACATCACTGAATAGATTGTCAGTGGGGAATCTGACATTAAAGCCGACATGCGCCGCTACATGGCGGTGCCGCTGGCTGCTTTTGAGGCGTACACCGGCATCGTAGAATATTTCACTTTCATTATAAATGACAGTCGCCCCAACTCGATCTTTGCTCATTATATTGATATTGGTATGCATCCAGTTGTAATCATCGGAAAGCATGATAATACGGAAGTTGTTCAGGCCGTTGTCCGCCGCCAGGTTGTCATCGACTTTGTATAACGCACGCGAGTAGACACCTTCTGGCGGGAATGTAGAAGCCTTGCCAAGGCTGTCGGTCGCCGTTACGTAAAACTGCACAACAGTTGAACTGTTCAAGGCCGGTATCTGGGCTTCATATAGCCCGTCGGTGCCGATATTCATCGGCAGGTTGTTCCAGCTCTGGCCGTCTTTCCGCCAGAATAATGTCATATCAGACACCCCATCCGGATCGTCTGCAGCGACCGAAACGGTCACCGGTTCGCTTGCAAATGGTACGGATGGATTGTGGCTGAGATCTGAAAATGTCGGTCCTATGTTGGTTTCGTATCGACTGTTCCGCCTGCCGGGAGTGCCGTTCGTTTCGGGCATCTCAATAAGAATCGTTCTGGCGACACGATTGAAATAGAGTCGGCTGTTGAGCTGATTGGAACCGGCTATCCATTTGGCCTTGAAAGATATCTCATACTCCCTGCCGTTGCTGATATTCTGGTCGCTGGCAAGAGCAAGAGTTGTTTCGGCATGATTGTGCATATGTCCTGTCGTGCCCGTGGCAATGAATCTCAGTACCCTGTTGTCGGGATCGTGCGGATCGACAATCACTTCGCTGTGACTGTGGTTACCGAGGATTCGCCATTTGTCTGCCGTACCCGATTCAAACGTTCCGTTTTGAACCAACGGGATAGCCGAGATGTCAGGGTCCTCTATGACACTTATGTCATCAAGCAGAATCTCCCCCGCATCGAGAAGACCCAGAATAAACTCCTTCCACTGTCCGTCCGGCCCGACCGCACTGGGTACTGCGGTGGCCCGATATGTATATGTCTTCCAGGAAGTCCGGCTGCCTTCATCGCTTGCCCGCCAGGCCATGGCCTTTGAATTGTCCGCGTTGGGCTGGCGAAGTTCCAGACTGGCATTGTGGCCATCGGCATAATCCGGCCACGGTTTGCCGTCATAATATTGCACTTCATCGGCGATGTTTTTATTTTCGTCCACAAGCACTATCCGCTCTGTTTTATTTGACAATCTACCGTCATACTCTCCGACTATACGAATATCAGGATATTTTATCGCCAGGTCGATTGCGTTGTTGGCGATGACAATATACTCACCGGCGTCAATTGTAGTTCCCTGCGGAAATTCATAACTAACTTCGTCTTTGATCTTCCAGCCGGACAAGTCGATTGTTTCGTCGCTGTTGTTATAAAGCTCGATCCATTCCCCGGAAGATTCTCCACCTTCAATACCGGCGGTAACTTGCTGTCTTACTTCCAACTCCGGCAGGATTATCATATCCGAGCTGGTTATCCCCAAATTAAAACCGTGTATCGCCAGTATGTTCGGCCCTTCCAGAAGTGCGTCTTTGTGCTCGGTAATATCAAAGCTCTCATAGCCGGTTGCCTCATGTCCATTGTCTGCGCCGGAATCCCATTGGACCAACGCCGGCACGTAGGCACTGCGAGCAACTTCTCGGCCGTTGATATAAGCGATAAACGCGTCGTCGTAAAGCATTTTGAGTACAAGTTCATCGATCTCGGCCAGCCCCGATGCGTTAAATGGGATCCTCACATATACGCTTTTGTTTCCATTGTACATGTCGTCTTCTACATCCGTTCCGATCCAGGTGTCATAGTCGTTGCTGGAGCTTCTTTCATAGCCAACACCTGTCGTACTGCCCGTGCCGCTAATCCAGCCGGAATCATCAAACGGTTCATTTCCCCCTGTCCAGTCGGCACCATAGGAATCATTCTCTGGTACGACAGTTTTAGCAGCAGCGCCTGCCTGAAGAATCACGTTTGTCTGGTATTGGGCTTCTTTGCCGTGGACGTAACAATGATTGTACATTATCTCATTGATCACAATATCATTATTGAAATCAAAACTGTTGTCTTCACCCGGAGTGGGGCTATCGGGATACTGCCACTTCCCGGTAGCCGCCGGATAACGTCCTCGATGGGAGTTTTTTACGACAGCGGCATCCAACACCGCGGTCTTATCCGGTATATATAAAAACAGTCTGTCCTCATCGGTGGGGGAAAAACCGAGGGTTGCATCGTCAAGTACGAGGTAATCACCGGTATTGAGCGAAACTGCAGGGATAATATATTCTCCGGTTACTGCACCGGCACAGGCTATTACGCTATCAGTCAAATCGATTGTTGTCTCTCCATAGTTTATCAGCTCCAGCCAGAACGGATTGTCAATTGCACTGGTTATCTCATTGAATGCGACTTTGATCGACTCGACAGATGGTGTGGGGTTTTCCGTTGCACTTACGGCAGCGGCAAACAGCACATCGTCGTCCTGATTCGATTGATGCAATTCCACAGCCAGTAGATTAGTGCTGGCTGTCATGTTTGTCACAGGTATCGATATAAATCCGCTGGTATGTGGATCGGTAATATTGCTTGAAGCAGGGGTTAAATAATTTATTGTACCTTCGGGCATATTGTAACGGTAGATTTCCTTCCCGTTAAGATAAAATACCGCACCGTCATCGATAAGATGGTTCAGGTCAACCATAACCGACGATTTCGGATCACCGTTATATATGAATGATTTCCTGAAATAATGCGTTACAGGACCCTGGTTTACTTTGGTATTTCCTAAAACAGGGATTGCTGTGCCTGAAATATTAATACGAAGCCCCATTGGGTTCGCCGAGCTCCCCCAGTTTTGAAAAATAAAATCAATCTGGTTAACACCCGAAACAAATCCGCTGTTTATTGTATACGGACCTCTGAATGCATCGTGCCCAACCGATGTTATTCCGGTACTCACGCCATTAATTTTGACATCGAGCAGTTCATTGTCCACCGCGATTGTAAAACTAACCTCAGCAGTCTCATAAAGCCAACCCGTCATGTCAAAAGTTGTGCTGAATGAATAATTACCCCCGGGCTGATTGTCAGTTCCCTGCCCCGACAATCCGATCCACATCGAAGTTGAATCGTTTGCCGCCCACGCCGGATGATTCTGCATAACCATCAGCGGTGTGGAATCCGATGTGATAAAATAGTGCCCGTCTTCCTGACCCGGCGACAAAACGCTTCCCTCGTCAGAGCAGCCCGTACTGTACAAAGTCGTAACCGCTGTCTTGGTATCACCGATTATGCTTTGCCCCGAATAAAAGCTCGCAGGCTGCAAATCCCACGAGTTGTCATTATAACCCTCATACCGCCACAAAGTTCCCTTGTTGCTGCCCGAATCGTCATAACGCCAGTTGTCGCCAAACCCAATCAAATCATGCTTTACAGGCTTAATATCGTCATCCGGAAAATTCATCTTACCCGGTGTGCCGCCGCGTTGAACGCTCCACGTCCAGTTTCTGGCCAATTCGGCAGCAGAATTTGGTTTTCGTTTGGCAAGTGTCACACCCGAACCGTCCGCCGCCACAGGCCAATCACCGCCGTCACCGTAATCGATTGTATCCATGACACGGTTGCCATTGTTGTACAGTTTAAGCTCTTCACCGGAATTTGAAAGACTACCCAAAAAAGGACCATGAACCATATCAGGACTCATCAGCGCCCCGAGAACAGATGGACTGTCGGTCACCACAAGGTACCCATCGGCAGGAATGATTGTCCCTTCGGGGAAAACATATTCAACACCTCCACCAAGAGATCATTTGGAGACATCCACATCAATGGCAAAAAGATTATGCAATTCGACCCACTCAATATCTACATCTGCATGTGGGTGATACATTATTTCATTAAAAACAATCACACTGTCAGCCGCCATAAGACATGAAGTCGATAACACCGATAACGCAAATACAGTCAAAAATGCTTTATTACCGATTCGCATGGATGCCCCTTGAGTTTACAGCATGTAATAAACCAACAAAGAATGAGTACATATCGCTCCTCGCTGAGAAAGTCGTGTATTATGATAACATTGAATTTCTACCGCCAAATACACTTCTCATAAATCTTTCAAAGCAAATTAAGCATAACCCGAGATTTGCCATTTAACTTCTTAATCGGCGTTCCTGCACGCCACACTGTAAATGATACCACAATAGGGACAGCGATTTCAACGCTTCTGGCCACCAACACGGCCGATACACCTGCCAGAAAGGCCCCAAGACACGCCAATCCGCTGAAAATCCAACACTTTGGCACTTTTTCGACGCACCTCGACCGGAGATTTCTCCTCAGCGATCCGGATTTTCGCTCCGTTGGCGATCACCTTGTCCGTCCCCTCATTCGGGCGATCCGGACGTACCGCCCTCGATTGCGATTGGACACCCCCCCCGGCTCCACATTCAACACGGCGCAAAAGAAAGGGGCCCGCACCGAATTGATCGGTGCGGGTCCGCGTTAATACAAATCTGTCCGGTCGCCCAAATCGCCTGGGGCAACTGGAATCACTTCAATTCACAGCCGATTACGGCCACAACTCAACGTCGAGGAACCCCTTGATCAACTCGCCGTAGTCCTTGAAGTTGACCACCTTCGAGTTGACCGGCTCCAGATCCGAGATATTCGCAGGCGAAGTGACCGGAACATAGAGCTCCGGAAGACCCGCGGCACTAACAACCTCTTCCTCAGACAATGCGTAGTTGTAGATCTTCACATCATCGACCGAGCCAAACCAGGACGAGCTCTGAGTGGAACGCTTGCCGACGTGGAACTGGTCAAGCGTGTCGAGAGCCCGTACGTTGGACTTGCCGACATCGGTATCCATAGGCATACCGTCGCCGAAGTACTCAATGGTTGTCCCATCGTACGTCGCGGCGTAGTGGTGCCACTCCAGAGCTTCGGTATCGGTGAAGATGGTCTCTTCCCAGCCCCAACAGTGGGCGCCGACGCCGCCAGGCCCACCAAGGCTGCCGATATTGAAGTGCCGGTTGTCCCCACTTGCGCCTGTGAAGCCAAAGCACAGCGACCAGTCAGGCATCGCACCTGCGGCCCTCGCCCACCCGGCGATTGACCGCGGCATAGCGCCGGTGATGCCTGGCGCACCGCAATTCACGTAGATGTCATCGCCGCCGGGCAGGCTAAGGACCTGGCCGGGTCTTGGCGGATCTGCAATGAATGCGTGACCGGCGCCTACCGGCGTCCCGTCTTTCCCGTTGCCCGAGCTGTCGGTGTAGTCACCTTCAAACTCGTACCGCGCCAAGAGACCCGCCGGATTCGGCGCCGCTGCGACAATCGTGCGGTCGCTCTGGAGCCAGTCATTGAACATGACGTCCAGCTCTTGGTAGTCGACAACACAGTCCCGCACATAGTCGACCAACGCAAAGGCGGCCGTACTACGCGACGGCACACAACGCGGAATGTACAGGAGGATGGTATCGAGGTAGATAACCCCCGAACCGCCCGGAACCGCAGTCCCTTCCGTGCCGATGCCGATTTGAATGGACTTGACGTTCGACTTATCCACACCGACATAGTCGGCAAGATCGATGACCCATTCATGCCACGAGGCCTCGTTAATGTCCTCGACGTCTTCGTCGTCATACGTACCGTACGTGACCTTGTCAAAGTTGTCCGAGGCATCGGTCAACTTGACCCACAACGGCTCGATCACGTTAATCGGATCGCCGTAGAACTGCAGCGAGAGCGACTTCACGCCGGCCGCCGTCCAGTCCGTACCGATGCCCGAAGGCAGCGAAGCCGCCTGAGCCTCGATCATCGAGTACTTCTCCCGAGGCATGGCGCTCCCTTCACAGACAGTGAACACCGAGCCGTCGTTGTCGTAGTTATACTTCATCGAATTGACATCGTGGACAATGACCGTCTCGACGCCGATGGTCGAGCCAGTCTCGTTGCTCGGAATCGTATTGCAGTCGCCCACGCCGTCGTGCCAGATCTCGAAGATGTTGTTGCCCTCAATCTGCCAGATCGTATAGGAATCCATGTCGTCGATGACCAGGTAATTGACCGTCTCGAAGCTCCAGAGGTCGCCGGACCAGTTGCAGGGGTCGTTAACGGTATCGACGGCCCAGTAATAGGTCTCGCCCAAATCCAGCGTTCCAGGCGAATAGGTCGGGTCGGTCAGGGGGTGCATCGTGGCGGTGCGATTGGCAACCGCAGTTGCGTCGCTGCTGAAATACAACTGATAACCTTCAACATCAGCGGCGAATACTCCCGGCTCCCAGCTAAGCAGGGGGCTCCTCGATACACCCGTGGCGCCATCGGCCGGGTTGGGACTGGTAGCACCCAGGCGACCGGCAAGGATCTTTATCTCCTTGATCGAGAGAGATCTGTCATAGACGCGGACATCGTCAATCAGGCCATTCATCCACTCGCTATAACCGGTATCGCCGATCCTCATACTTTGCCCGGCTTTCATCAGTAACGGTATTCCGGTAATGTCTATGGTTCGCTTGAGGTCTGCATCCAAGTAGAGTCTAACCTGTTGATTCGTATTATCTATCACATAGGTGATTATGTACCAGGTGTCCACGGCCAAATCACCTCCCTGTCCGTTGGCCCCCGTGTCGCCTGAACCAATGTCTATGGCCGTATTAATCCAGGCGGTGCCGTCGCCTATATCTCCGTGGATGTAGTCACCCATGACCTTGAGATCGAAGGTCGTATCTCCCCCAACACGAGTTCCATGGATTGCGAAAGTGCCCGGCTCGGTGGCGATGTTTACCCAAGCCGACACCGTAAACTCGTTGAGCGATAGCTCAGGACTGTAGCCAATTTCGACGTAGTCCCCGCTACCGTCGAATTCGAGAGCACCACCGTCATACCCAACGACCCACTGCGGGTCACCGTTGAGGGTGCCATGATTGCCATGACCGGACCAGTCAAGGGCATTGGCGCCCTTACCCTCATCAAGCTTCCACCAGCCGATGAGATTAGGGTCTGTAATGGGGATGTAAGGCCTTGTTGAAAAGCTCCAGATTGGCCCGAGGGTTGTCCTGTCTTCCGGCTGGTACTCTTTGACCTGCCAGTAGTAAGTGGTGCCCTTGAGAAGGGGTCCGGGGTCACAGGTGGTGGGCCCGGACTTATAAATTGATTCCAACGAACAGGGGTCGGTGCCGAAGAACACCTCGTGCAGACTCGCATCAAAACCTCCGCTCCAGCTAAGGTCCACATTCGGGTCCATATACATGGCGCCATCAAGCGGGCTGGGATTCCGGGCCTCCCAGGGGCGAAGCCAGAAGCTCCACACCTTGCCTTTCCAGACATTGGGGTCATCGACCGCATCGATACGCCAGTAGTAAGTTGTCCCTGGAACAAGATCGGAAACCTCATAAGTGGTGTCCGTCTGGCGACCCTTGTACGGGTCAACCGGCGGCTCAGATGCCGTGGCATCGTTCACATCGTCGAAGTCGGTCCCGAAGTATACATCGTGCTCCGCGGCGAGCGCGGCCCCAGTCCAGCTTAGGTACACCGAATCATTATCATGCTCGACACCGTTGGCCGGGCTGGGATGTGAGGCGGCGTTCGGATCAGCGACCTCTTGGTTCGATATGCCATAGAGGTGCCATGAATAGTTTAAGATACGCTGCGTCGCGGTGATCACCAGATCCTCGCCTGCGACCGCTTTGAACTGGTAGTTGATGTAATAGGCGTCGTTGGCATTGGTGAATCCGACGGAAGTCGCGTCGTCCTGATTGATCACTGCGGTGGAGTCAGAAATGGCACCACCACCATCAGGATCGAACACGAAGGTCGCAAGGCGGCTATCACTCGCTCCCCACTGGCGTGTGTAGATCCGAGTATCGTAGGTCATTCCCGCCGTGAGCCCGCTGAGCGTCCACGTCGTCGTCCCACCGGCGACGTTATTGCCGTTATAATACATGTCCGTCATCAAGTTCGCCAGG
>JAGMDR010000490.1 GCA_023128595.1 Planctomycetota bacterium
GAAGCTGTGAGAAATGCGGGTTAGGTGCTATTGGGGCACGTCAATGGCGTGGTCGCCGTCGATCTGAATGCGACGTCCGTTAATTGTGGGCCGGCCTTGTCCGTGGGCCAGCACTCGCCAGCGCTTGGGTTGGGGCCATCGGCCCTGGGGCACGATTCTAAAACGATTTGCCTTCTCGCGTACAATGACCCCATCGCTGAGCAGCCAATAGTCTTTTGTGGCTGCCAGCGAGGTGAAGCCCCGGTAGCGGTCGTATTCAGCATTCATTTCTTCGACGGAATCGAAGTAGCCGACGATGTAGGAGGCCGCGAAGCAGTCCCCGGCCTTTACCGGCAGGCCGCCAATCTCCTGGATGAAGCATACGTATCCACGCTGATGACACCAGGCTTCGCTGACGATGCGAGGATCAAGGGTTAGGCCGGCAAGCCAGGGCATCCCTTCGCCGCGAATCTTGTGCGCCCGAATCATGCGTGCCGGCAGCGGATGCGTGCCTCGCTGGTAGAGGTAGCGACTGTCAGGTGCAAAATCCTCAAAAAAGTTACCGGCAGGGATGTTGCCTTCATAGCTCAAGTATATCCGGTCGAAGGTGTTACCCTGCTTGTGTTTGATATGGCCCGGCATGTCGATGCGAAGAAAGAGCTGCTTGACGTGATTGGCACTGCGCACACGGTCGCAGGAGATGAAGTACCGGCGGCCCATCGGAAAAACGATAGTCTGCTCCCAGAGAGAGCCGGGCGTATATCCCGGTGCCGCTTCAGTCCACTTCCACGACTGACGGACCGCCACGAAGTCGTGACCCACCACGAACTCGGAATCTATGTGCCCGGCCTTGGTGCAAATCTGGGGAAGCTCGATATAGTGTTTGGCGATGTTGCCGTGAACCTTATTGCCGAACCGGTAAGGTATTCCGCCTTCGGCACCGGGGCCCATTAGAAAATCGACAATATCCAGACCGAAGCTGTTGTCGCGAGCGCCTGTCTTGCGATCGACAAACGTATTGGCCTTGACGCCGCTAACATATCCGCTGGGCCAAATTTCTGCGGTGAGGCAGTCGGTTTCGATGACAATTCGGTCGTCTTCGCCGCGGGCGGCTCGGGGCAGAGCTGCAGGTAAGATTTTGGAGTCGCGTTTGAATTGAGCCTGTGGAGCGGAAGGTTGTTCAGACTTATGTGATGTGTCCCATGAATTCCCCATACTCAATGCGGCCCACAGCAGCACAACCGCAGTATGCCTGATTACGCTTTGCCTGAAAAAGTGACGTTGTGAAATCTTGCTCATAGATCACCAACAGCAAGCTCTTGTGCCGGGCGGCTTAGCTCGAACCGGACCCAATCTGGGAGCGGGCTTGCGGACGGGGTTACCTGGAGCCGGGTTGTTTCGCCGGCGGCGAGCTTACTTTTTTTGGACTGGGTTTTTTCGCCGGGGGCCTGGGTTTCCAGCGTTCGATTACGGCAACCTTAAGCTCTTTTGCAGGAACGAGATGGCGGTAGATAAAGGCCTGCATCATGTCTTCGGCCGGTACGGCGGGCCGGACTATCCAGCGGCCCTCGATCTGGGCACGACCTTCCAGGGACAGACTGATGGGTTTGGCTATGGGGATTCGCGGCACCCTGAGCGTGAGCCGCACCTGGTCCTTGTCGGCCGGCACTCGAGCGCCGCTCAAGGTGAATCCCTTTGGCGCATCCTTTAAGGACAGCGTGATGCTACCGGTGAATCCGTCCTTTCGCAGGGCATATACGGTGATAGGAACCGATGCGCCGGCGCGGGCGTTGATGCCGGAGGGCACGAGGCGCAACTCGAAATCGGGCTGAGGGGGGCTGATGCGCAAGCGATAGCCATAGGCGGCGCCGCCCTTGTGTTGCGCATCGCCTATGTGAAGATAGTAGGTCCCATTTTCGGGCAGTGTGGTGCTGATCAGGGAATCCGCGTGGTGCGTGGTCAGG
>JAGMDR010000491.1 GCA_023128595.1 Planctomycetota bacterium
ACAAATGACGACCGCCGGGGTGTGCTTAGATTTACGTACATCCAGGATATCGACGAAACCACTAAGGAATTTGTCTCGCCGAGGCAAGAAAGTCCTCCTAAATGGCAAAGGGACCGGCTGGGGATTTTGTGGCTCACAAAATTGATGCACACTCGCGGGTGAAAAGCTGCTAACACAGCCCTCGCCACAAAAGGAAGCCATATTGAGACCAAAAGAGGGGAGCATGAAAGCTCAACGGACTAAAGGAGCAGTCCTCGCAGGCAACGGTCCGCAAAGCTGCATAATCGATTGCGGCGGCACATCCGCACAGAATCACCGCGCATTCCATTTCCACAGCGGCGAAGGCGAAAACACCATCGTCCAGGGTTTCACCATCAGGGGCGGCGTCGCTTACAAAGGCGGCGCCGTCCTCTGCACCAACAGCAGCCCAAAATTCGTCAACTGTGTTTTCCACGCAAACCAGGCACAGGACGACGACACCGGCGGCGGCGCAATCTACAACGAAAACTCCTCTCCGACGCTTATAGACTACCTCTTCACCGCAAACTCAGCAACCAACAGCGGCGGCGCCGTCTCCAACGATGGCTCAAAACAGCGACCTGGCACAAGTAACACAGACGCCCCGACCAAAAAAACCTGATGCAAACACTCTCCCGCCGGCACCGACCGGCCTAAGCTGGTCGGTGCCATCTTTGCAAAACCGCCACTCGCGAAAGAGTAAGACCTTGCCAAAACCACGCTCAATAGAAGACAAATCACCAGCCACATATATCTTCTCCCCTGCTTCGGAAACCTTTTCCATACAGCCCCTCAGCACAATACCGGCGCCAAACCCAACTGCGCCCTGCGATTTGAACGCATTTTAGTTTGCTCGAACTCCCCGAACAAGCTAAAATCCAACTATGCTTGCCAGAAGAAAAACCAGGACCGTCAGCGTCGGCTCCGTAAGAATCGGCTCGGCAGCCCCCATCGTCATCCAGTCGATGACCAAAATCCCGACAGTCGATATCGCACGCTGCGTAAGGCAGATCAATCAGCTCGCCCGCGCCGGCTGCCGACTCGTCAGACTCGCCGTCCCAAAACGCGCCGACACCGCTGCTTTTGCAAGAATAGTGCAAAAAGTGGACATACCCCTGATCGCCGACGTGCACTTCAGCCCCGCCCGCGCCATCGAAGCAATCGAAGCCGGCGCCGCCAAAATCAGACTCAACCCGGGCAACATAAAAAAACGCACCGACATCCACCGAATAATAGACGCCGCCAAAATGCACAAAACCGCCATCCGCGTCGGCGTCAACGAAGCAAGTATCAGGGACCTCAAAAAACAACCCGTCCCACCCGAAAAACGCACCGCCTTGATGCTCAAGGAAATGAAAAGATACGTCCGCCTCTTTGAAAACCGCCGATTCAACCGGTTAGTCCTCAGCGCAAAAAGCAGCGACACCCTCAGAACCATCGAAATCAACCGCCGCATCGCCCGGGCCTTCGACTACCCGATTCACCTCGGCCTGACGCACGCAGGCCTGCCCGAAGACGCCAGGATACCATCAGCAGTCGCCCTCGGCACACTCCTCGCAGAAGGCATCGGCGACACCATAAGAGTAAGCGCCGCCGCCAACCCCGTCATCGAAACCAAAATCGCAAAACAGATTCTAAAGGCTCTCAACCTCCACGACTGCGCCGCCCCGCAGATCGAGCTGATTGTCTGCCCCACCTGCGCACGCGCCGAAATCGACGTCGTCAAGCTCGCCCGCCGGGTCAAAAAGGCCGTCACCGGAATCAACAAGCCCTTGCGAATCGCCGTAATGGGCTGCATCGTCAACGGCCCCGGAGAAGCCCAAGACGCAGACCTCGCACTCTGCGCCGCAAAAAACAAAGCATTCATCTATCGAAAAGGCCGAAAAATCGCAACAGTACCAGAAAACAAAATCATCCCAACACTGCTGAAACAGTTGTTGAACCTATAGCCCCTGTCACACGTAGAGACCGTATGCGCCCCGAGTCACCCAAGACAATACTCGAAAGATTCGTCGTTGCCGTCATCTTCGCCGTCGCCTTCGCGTACATCGAGGCCGCCGTCGTGGTCTATCTGCGGGAAATCTTCTATCCCGACGGCTTCGCCTTCCCCTTGCCAAACCTCCTCGCCTTCGACCCCGCGCAGAAATCGCTCCTCCTGACCGAAATCGGCAGAGAAGCCGCCACGCTCGTCCTGATACTCACCGCCGCCTGCCTCTTCGGCCGAAACCGCCGCCAGCGATTCGCATACTTCATGACCATCTTCGCCGTCTGGGACATCTTCTACTACGTCTGGCTAAAACTCCTGCTCAACTGGCCCGCCTCGATTATGGACTGGGACATACTCTTCCTGATACCGACCACCTGGGCCTCAGCCGTCCTCTACCCCGTCATTATCTCAATCATAATGCTCACATTCGCCGCTTTCGTTCTCTATCGCGACGCTCGCGGCAGACCGATTAACGTAACGCTCGCAGATTGGGGGCTATTCTCCCTCGCCGCCCTCGTTGTCGTGGTCTCTTTCTGCACACCCGGCCCCCACGTAGCCGAGCCCGACTACCAATCCCACTTCTATTGGCCCCTATTCGCCCTCGGCGCCATCGCAGCCGTCGCAGTCTTCCTGAAATGCCTCCTGAAATCCAAATAGACCACAACCCCGCTACATTACTGCCGGCCCCTTGCACCGCTTCCCGCAGGCCTTCTATTCGGCGGCCGCCTCCTGCCGGACCCCGAATCCTGCTGAGCAAAGCTCTCGAACTTGCCAAATATCATCTTGCCCGCAGATGTCTGAAGCGAGCTCGTAATGCTGATTAGCAGCTCTTTGCCGATCTTGTTCCGACCACCCTCGACAACCACCATCGTACCGTCCTCAAGATAACCGATACCCTGGTCCGCCTCCTCGCCCGGCTTAATGATCTTCACTTGCATCGCCTCGCCCGGCAGAGCAACCACCTTCAGAGAGCTCGCCAGATCGTTCATATTCACTACGTCAACCTCACGAACCTGCGCAACCTTGCTCAGGTTATAGTCCGTCGTCGCCAATCGCCCGTTGAGAGCCTTCGTAAACATCACCAGTTTCTGATCCACCCCCTTGACATCCTCAACCTCCTCGACCACGGTATCGTCAATCTCCACGTCAATAACGGGGTCCGACTGCATCTTGTTCAGTATATCCAGCCCACGTCTGCCGCGCTGACGCTTGAGCTTGTCCGCCGAATCCGCTATCAACTGAAGCTCGTTGAGAACAAAACGCGGAACAACCAGCGGCGCATCGAACAGCTTGCCCTGGCACAAATCCGCTATTCGACCGTCTATAATCACCGAAGTATCAAGAACCAGAGGCCGAGCACCCTTGGTTTGCTTGGCAAATTCAACGTAAGGAATCACAAAACGAACGTCATCCTTCGTCCGCATCACAATACTGATTGTAAGATAACACACGCATATCCCCAACGTCCACTTGATCGCCCGCGCCGCCTCCGGAATCACATCGATCTTGTACGAATCATTGACCATATCCACCACAACCGACAGCACTAAGCTGATAAGCACCCCCACCAGCAGAGCGAAGAATACCCCCGCAAGCGCACTCAGTTTTCTCTTCGGAGTAAGAACATCCAGCAGAAAGACAAAAATCGCAATCCCTAAGCCGCTCACCATAACCACCCGAAGATTCTGTGGCGCAGCCTCCGCTATCCGTATCGAACTGACGTTAACGAACAAAACCGCTATCACAACAACCCAGAATACCGCCCTGAAAATCCAAAGTAACATCGCTATGACCTCCAAATCATGATATAATGTTATAATTCATGCTCACCCGCAATAAAGTTGGTAACTTTACCACGGATTTGCCTACAAATCCTTTGACTTTAACGCTTTAGGCCTCCGGCATAGTTTGGCACAATTTCGCGGCTTTCACGGGCGATAGGGCAACGCAGCAGTGCGGCCCGAGCACCGTGAGAGTCCCATACGGCGTGGCTTCGTATCCTCTTTGGTGCCAACCCTTTACAATCATGCCGTCGGCTGTAATGCGATAAACTCCAGCCTCGCAAGAGGCTGTTTTCACGAAAAACCAACCAACTTTTTTGCAGTTCAACCATAATCAATCTCCGCTATTATACCCCCCGCTCCAGGCATTATCAACAATCAATCTTCAAGCAAAGCTGAAATAGGTGTGGCCCGATTTTCCGGCAAGTGATTGGCGCG
>JAGMDR010000492.1 GCA_023128595.1 Planctomycetota bacterium
AGCGCATATTCGCCCCGTCGTAGGTCCCACAGACGTGATGCCATTCGTTCGCCCCCACCTCAATATCTTCGTTGACATAGTTCCAGGGGGGCCCGCCGGTGACGGCGAAGTGGAACCTCATTTCGTCCTCAGCGGTGGAGAGTCTCCATGCCGAGTCGCCCTTGGCGACGATGGCCTGCCAATCCGCGCTGAGGGCGTTGATCTTCACCCAGGCCGCAACCGTGATCTCCTTGGTAATGTCAAATACCGAGCTATTGTTGCAGTCAACATAGTCGCCGTTGCCGTCGAAACCAAGAGCACCGTCCATTCGGCCGCTGTAAGGCTGCCACAGGGGGGCGCCGTACAATGTGCCGTCGTTATCGCCGGCCGAGTCTTCAGCCGTGTTACCGCCGGTCTCATCCAGCTTCCAGTGCGCCACCAGATAAGCCTCTGCGGGTATCTGCGTCATAAGGAACGCGTGCGTGCGGCCGGCGTCGGTAATGCCATAGCCGACAATCTGGCCGCGATTGTTTATGTCACCTGCGGAGACCAGGTCTTTCCACCCGGAACCGGCCGGCACCAGGTTATTAAGGTCTAACATGCCGTAGCCGCCGGCCCAGAAAAATGCGTGTGAATCTTTGTCACTGAGATAATCGAAATCACCAACAACCTGACCGGCATTGTTGATCGCATTGGTTCTGCTGTACCTGATGAGGTACATATCAAACAAACTGCCGGTGCCGTCCCAGATGTAGTACCGCCCTCCGGAAGCCAAGACCGCCAGCCCGGCGTCATTTATGGCATTGCCCGAGCTTTGCAGCCCTATCAAGTCGCTCATACCGTTTGTGCTGTCCCAGATGAAGGCGTGCCCTCCCGATGTCCCTACCACCTGACCGCGAATGTTGATATCGGCCGCGCTGCTGTCGCTCCTGCCGTCCAGGACACTCAAATCTGCTATCGCACCGCTTTCCCAGAGAAAAGCACGCTGCCACGAATAGGCGGCCTCTGAGGTTCTCGCCGTTCCAACGACCTGACCGGCATCGTTGATGGCTTTGGCTTCGGTGCAGTTGCCGCCCTCCAGGACGCCCAAATCCGTGATTCTGCCCTTTTCCCAGAGAAACGCGTGCAGCTCTCCGCCGGTCGTCTTAGCCGAGCCCACCACCTGGCCGAAGTTGTTTATCCCGAAAGCACTGCTCTTGTTTCCGCCAAGTGTGCCCAAGTCGATCATTCCAATATTCCTGTCCCAAAGAAATGCGTGCTGCTCGCGGTCGGCCGTTTCCGCGTAACCGACGACCTGGCCGGCCTCATTTATGCCGTAGGCCCGACTATACGAGCCTCCGAGCGTCTCCAAGTCAATGACCTCATACCGCGGCGGAACATGTTGACCGCCGCTGTGGGATTCGTACGCTCCAATATCCACGATTCCGTGTATGATGCGCGGCTTGCCGTCCAAATCCGCGGCGGACTGCTCCACCGCCGAGTTGTCACCCGCATCTATGCACGCCGAAGCGCCCTGCAAACGCAGGTTGTCGTCTTCGGTGCCGGCTATGTTGTCAACTCCGTCGGTGTCCACAAAGAGCGGGTCATCGCCGATAGTGCCGATCTGCCCGGACCCGCCAAGACCCCCCGTCCAGGCCTGGATACAGCAATACCTCAGCGGGACCATAGCCGGGCCGCTCTCGATATGGACCTGAGACTCCTGGGCTGCTTGCCCGTAGCTGTCGGAATTGTACCAGATAATACAGTTGGTGATGACCCGGCCTACGTTCGGGTCCGAGTCGTAGCAGATTCCTCCGCCCCTTTCGGTGGCGGTATTATGAGCGACTGTGCAGTTGACCAGCGAGCTGCCGCCGTCGTACGTCTCGCACATCCCGCCCCCATTGCCGCCTGATCTGTTGCCGGTCAAAATACAACTGCTGAGCTTGCTGAAAGAGTAGCCGTAATTGTGCAGCCCGCCGCCGTTGCGACCAGCCGAGTTGCCCACAATTCTGCACCGGTCGAGCTGCGGATAGCCCCCGCTTGTGCTGCCGTCCACATAGACTCCGCCGCCGTCTTGGCTCGCTGAGTTATCGACAATTGTGCAGCGCGTCAGTGTCGGGTTACAATGCTGAACGTACACGCCTCCACCGTTCTGGACGGTGGAATTGTTGCTGATTCTACAATTGGTTACCGTGCAGTCATCGCCTAATATATATATGCCCCCACCTCCGTACTGATTTGCCGAATTGGCCGTGACGGTAGAGTTGATGATCCGGTCGACTCCGTAGAGTCCGCCGCCGAAACGCGCCGAGTTGCCGCTGATCGTACTGTCTGTAACGGTCCCGGCCCCATAACAGGCGACACCACCGCCGGCGTAATACGCCGAGTTGCCCACAATCCTGCAGTGGCTCAGCGTCACGTTCCCGTCGTGCAGACCGCCCCCGTATCTGTCCCGCTGGCGCGCGGCGTTCGCATTGCCGCCGGTGATTGTAAAGCCGTCCAGGACAGTCGTCTCGTTGCAGTCGGTCCCCGTAACCACGCTGAAGCTGTTCTCACTCCTGCTCGGCTCGCCAAGTAAATTACGAGAATCACTCACCTCGGTGTCGTTACCCGCGAGATCACCGCTCAGAACAGTCTCATATCTTGCAACGTTCCGAGCGTCGGCGACTGGCTCGCCAAAACCCGCGTATCCACCTCTTATCGTGACATTATCGATTAGTCGAAAAGTGGCCCCGCGGTTACCCAGTGTAATACCAGCCCCCTGATCGGGCTTGTAAATGCCCTGTGCAACCCGGATTTCGTCGCTGCTTGAGGCAGCGACCAAAGCATCCTGAAGGTAATTGAAAGCGTCGGTCCAGCTCGACCCGTCATTTGCACCGCCGGCATCGGCATCGACAAATACTTGTCCACCGAAGGCTGTGCCTGCTATCCCGAACAATAGCCACAACAACACCGCAACCGTCGCTTTAGTCCATTCGGGTTTCATAGTCCCTGCTCCTGCCAGGTTAACTCTCGGTAGTCTCGTAGTGAGCTTCGGAGTTAGTACCGGGCACTGTTTACCATTCACCATTTGCCGGCTTAAGCAGCCAGAGCATGCCGGGACTTGGCCGCTGCGGCTTGCCGGAGCTTCTCCACCTCGGCGAGACAAATTCGTCGGCTTCCGGGTCAACCTGCTCAAGATATGTAAACCTCAACTCACCGTCCCGGCCGTCGTTTGTCAAGAATACTATTCTATCAATAATATCCTTTTCCATATCAATGGAGTAAGTCAGTTTCGCCTGTCCCCGCGTCAGCACAACTTCGGCACTGCCTTGGCCACGCTTTCGCGTCGTCTCAAACCATATCCGCTCTCGCGCGGCATCCCGCCGCACCGTATCGATGGTGTGCAGTCCCATCCACGGCCGCCCCAGGCCCGCAAAGAAACTGCCTCCTCTGTACGTTGCCTCGAGCCTGCCGGTCCCGTCATACACGCGTGCCTCGGCCCCGTTATCCGCAATCTTCAAGCCATCCCCGACCTGCATCTTGAGCCAGGGACCGAACTGCCCGCGCGCGGCATCGACAAACGGCAGCCGCCCGGTTCCCGTCACTCCCTCTTCTGCGATCCGCCCGCTAATCCTGAAATATGTCCAGCCTCGCTTGTGCATCGCATCGCGACTATCTACCCTCCGCGTCCGCGTCGGCCAGTCGTACAGGAAATATTGCTCATCCAGCGTGTTGAAGTGGTGCATCACCCGCGATTGATAATCGTTTTCCTGACGCCTGGAGAGCACCAATAAGCCGGGCCCGTCACCGCGAATGTATTGCGATCGGTCTATCCCACCCTCGACCTGCGAAAGAAAGTCTCTCAGTTCCGGCGGGTCGGTGGGCAGCCGCCATACCGCCAGATCATCGCGCCACATCCGGTGGCTCTTGATGTAAACAGTACTCTTGCGCTTATCGAAGTAATAGGTCGCCTGCTCGTTTTGCAGCCACTGACAATACGACCGCTTCTCCTGCGAATCCCACCTGAGCAGCCGCATCATCACCGGCCCGTTCACATTTCGCGGATAGTAGCACCAATACTCTTCGAGGCCTTTGGTCAAAGCTCCCATCTGCCCGACAGTCTGAGAGTTGCTCACCGACGCCGGTCCTCCCCCGGGGTCCGTATGCCCGGGCTGCGAAGTCATTACCGTCGTACCAACGGCTAAGACACCGACCGTCGCAAGAGATATGATGCCCGTCGTGCTCGTCGCGAACCCGGCCAAACCGGCCGCCACGCCGACCTTGACACTGGCTGTCGAGACCATCACTTGGGCCGCCGCTTCGCTCCGGACCGTCATCTTTCCAAACAAAAGCAAAGCCGGCAGCAGCATACCCTTGCCGAACCCGAACCGGGAAAGCTGTTTTCGCAGTGACTTCTTCGCCCGATAGAACAGCATCTTCGCCGCAAACTCACTGCACCCCATCGACTCGCCTATCTGCGAATACTCCATCTCCCGGTAGCACCGCATGGTCAGAATGGCCCGGTGTCGCGGCTTAAGCCGTCGCATCGCGCTAAGAACAATCTCCTTTAATTCTTTGCTTATTGCACTTGCCATTACATGCTCGCTGCTCTTGTGCGAATCCTTGTTCGCCGCAGCAGAAGCAACTACCGCCCTTCGGCGCTGCTCCGTCCTGTAATGATGCCGTATCTTGTTAAGCGCAATCTTGTACAGCCACGGCCAGAACCGATGGGCCTCCTTTAGGTCTTTTAATACCCGCAACATCTCGAACAAGCTCTCCTGTACTACTTCCCCTGTCAAATCTTCCTGCAGCGTAAGACGAAAAACGTCCACGCGCAGACGCTCTTCCGCCAGCTCAGTTAACCTGTCAAGACTCTCCTTGTCACCGAGCTGGGCTCGTTTCACCAGTCTGACGTGATCAGCAGTTTTCTCCATTCAAATGTATTGTTACTATTTTGATGCGCCCCACGCACCAGAAGTAACGCTTTTTCCCTCAATTTCGGCGTTTGAGCCCAAAATTATAACAAAATCCCCCCCAATTCTCCTCCCAAATCATATTACCCCGTGAACGGGCGCCAATTTTTGCTGTTTTCAGGGCTGATAAGCCGAAGATAGCTCTAATGTACAACCAGGTCGCTAATTCTATAGGTGCAGTTGTGGTTCTGCTGATGGCCATCGGTGCGGTATTTGTCTTCTCGGCCAGTGCCGACATCGGTCAGGAGCTTGACTTGCAGAAATTCTACGACTACCCCGGTCTGCGCCAAATCTTGTTCTTCCCGCTGGCCTGCCTTATCCTTTTCACCGCTGCGGCCTTCGATTATCGCCGGCTGCGCGTTCGCCGCGGCTGGATGAAATCGCCGACCCTCTATTTGTTAATCCTTAGTATAGCGTTACTTATACTCGTATTGATTCCGGGGTTCGGCACACGGATAAACTACGCCCGCCGATGGTTCAGGTTCGCCGTCGGCCCGTTCAAGGTCAGCTTTCAGCCCTCCGAGCTGGCAAAATGGGCGAGCGTTTTCTTCCTTGCGGCATTCTGCGAGAAGTACGGTCCGGGCATAAGGTCATTCTGGAAAAGGTTTGTCCCGGCCTGCTGTATCGTCGGGGTGGTTGTCGGATTGATAATCATCGAGGACCTTGGCACGGCAGCATTTGTGGCAGTTCTGGCCTTTCTAATGCTGATAATCGCGGGCGCCAAATGGTGGCATGTCCTGGCGCCTCTGCCGTTCGGTGTTCTCGCCTTTGTTGGCGTGCTTGTCCGCTCACCGGCGCGGATGCGGCGAATCGCGGCCTTTCTGGACCCGGAGAAATGGAGCGATTCGGTGGCCTACCAGGCCGACCAGTCGCTGATCGCCATCGGCTCGGGCGGACTATTAGGTAAGGGGCTGGGCGGCGGGATTTGCAAGTACGGGCATTTGCCGGAGGATACGACCGATTTCATTTTCGCAATTATCGGCGAAGAACTCGGCTTTCTCGGAAACGCAGCGGTCATCGGATTGTTCATCATATTCCTTTGGCTGGGGATACTGGTGGTCGTTCGGTGCAAGGACCGCTTCGGCCAGCTTTTGGCGGGGGGAATAGTCTTAGCAATCGGCATCCAGGCCGCACTAAATATCGGCGTGGTGACGGTCGTGCTCCCGACCAAAGGCATCCCTCTGCCTTTTGTAAGCGCCGGTGGAACAAGCATGCTCCTATCATCGGCCGCCGTAGGCGTCCTCCTGAACATCGCCCGCCAATCCGCGCGCAACCCAACCGAACTGGAATCGCAAGACGAATAGCCGTCAGCTACCTTTGGTCCGGTTGAATAACCTTTGGGCCGGATGTGTTGTGGGATTTTGAGCGTTTCGCCGTCCTTGAGCGCCGAGTCGTGAGCGACAATACCCGGCACAGTCATCGCGAGCGCCTCATAGACGTTAACCATAGGCTGCGTGTCGGTTCCCGGGCCATTGTACCAGAGGCAGGTTTTCTGCGCCAAGCTTTCGATTGGCAAAGGGTCCGTGGGGCAGAGGCGGCGAACCGCCTTTGAAGGGGTGAATTTTGGTTTCGGCGGGCTGTAGGTTGCTTTTTATGTGCGAGAGGAAAAAATGCACCGGAGGCCTTGGGTTGGCGCTTGGGCGAATGGGCAAGGGGCGAAGTTTGGGGAAGATGGAATTGGGTTTGTATTTCGTATCGCGTATTGCGTATCTCGTATTGCGTATCGCGGGGGGACTGGTTTCGTATTTCGTATTGCGTATCGCG
>JAGMDR010000493.1 GCA_023128595.1 Planctomycetota bacterium
TCTAAGTAGCGTTGTAGTACTAAATAAAGCAACAAATTGAATAATCTCTGCCATTCACCGGCAGATAAGACAATACCACATCCCCTCAATTCTATCCTCTTAACACCATCTCCGCAATCCTTCTCAGACCTCCAAATCGAATTTTTTCACGAAGTTCAGTATCCTTCTCGTCAATGACGCCGCCAGCCCCCGGGGGACCTCGGCCTAAAGGCCTCGCAATCACAAAAAAACGCCGTTTTTACCCCCGTATCCGGGAAACTGCCGGCTATTTAACGGAAATTGTGCAAAAAGGCCGATAACACATTTAGCTGTCGGCGTGCGCGCGTCAATATTCGCCCGGTATCAAGCCGGTCGCCGTTGTGAGCTCTTCCCGGCACCGACAGCAGTATGTAATGGTATAATGCTTGAACTCTTGCAAAATTTCGAACAGGCCGCAGCCCGGTTTAGCCCCGTAATCCTGATCGCCCCGGGCCTGGCGGCCCTCCTGCTCGGGCTGTTTGTCTGGCTCGGCGGACTCGGCTTCAAAAGGCAGTTGCTCGCAGTTGCAGGCGCCCTCGGCGGGGGAATCTGCGGGTCTCTTGTACTCGGCCGAAATATCCTCTCTGCCGTCGCCCTGGCCGTCATCGCCGCCGTTATCGCTATGATCTTCGAGAGGCTCTTTACCACAATACTGGCGCTCGTATTGGCAGTGAGCATCGCTTTTGCCGTCCTGGCCCGTCCGTATATGGCACAGCCGCCCTCCGACCCCGCGACAAAACCCGCCGGAACAACCACTGCCCCGCTCAGCGCCTCACAAAGTCTCGTGCTAATCAAATCCTATGCAGTTGACCTTGGCGACAAGGTTAAGCAACTTGCTTCACAAATGCCCATTCTTCGCTGGGCCGTAATTCTCGTCGTCGCCGTAGCTGCTGTCGTGGCGGCGTTTACTCTTCGCCGACTCGCCGCCGCTTGGTCATACGCAACCTTCGGGACAATCCTCGTTTATACCGGAATGATTCTCCTCTTATTGTACAAAGCAAGTGCGCCCATCAGCGCAGTCTTTCGCAAACGGCCATTTTATGCTATCGTCTTTGCAGCAATGGTTGCTTTCGGAACAATCGTGCAGTTGATACTCTGCAAACAGAAAAAACCAAAATCGACAAAAACAAAACAATCAGGCAAACACGGCGAGCAATCACGGCCTGAAAAACAAAGCTGGCGCACTGGTTAGGCGCCGCCGGAAGGCACTTTGAGGGCCGACACCGATTGACCGCCCCGGAATAGAAGAGTATGAGTTCTGCAAAATTGCAGAAGCCTTTAGAACAGTGTTTTAGGAGACCGGATAATGGATTGCCTTACCATCCTTGCACAAGCCGCTGAAAACGCCGGCTCAGACGCACCCGAGGGGCAAGTCATCCCAATCGACTTGTTCTGGGAACACATCACCTCTCTCAATCAGCTTGAAGCCTTCATATTTATATCGTTTGGTGTGGTTTGGCTCTTCTACGGCTGGCGCGTCTTCAAAATACTCGTCGTAATCAGCTTCGCACTCTTGGGGTTGGCCCTGGGAACCTTGGTAAGTGGAAGAATCGTCGGATGGAACAACCAGCTCGTCGGAGGAATTGTAGGAATGGTCCTGCTCGCGCTTCTCTCCATTCCTCTGATGCGCTGGGCCGTCAGCGTGCTCGGCGCCCTCGCCGGAGCCGTCTTTACCGCAGGAATATGGTACGCCTGCGGACTCAACGAACAATACATCTGGGCCGGCGCACTCATCGGAATGGTCGCAGGCGGGATGATCTCATTCATCGTTTTCAGAGTTGCCGTAATACTCTTTTCCAGCATGGGCGGCGGCGCGCTAATAGTTACCGGAATCCTCGCCCTTCTCTATCGCTACACACAACTGCCCGTCGAACACACCGTGCTTCAACTAAAATGGGTCTTGCCCGTCACCCTTATGCTGCCGATGCTCATCGGCCTGATCGCCCAGCACAAATTCGTAAAAGCCTCAAAAGAATGGGAAATCTGACCTTCGCAATCAGCGATCAAGTTCTCTTCGTGCCTTTGCGCTTTAGTGGCCCCCTCGATTTTGCCCTTGCAAAATCCCCTCCGCCCCTTTACAATCCGCACTTCGCCGGCAGTATTAACGTTCAATGCCGGACGCTCGCAGAACAAGATCGAGAAGCGAGCATCCAGTCTCGGGTATCGCTCTCGATGATTGCCCGGTTTTCAAGTGGGTCGAGTATCGAGTAATGTTTGAATCGCTGACCGAAAAATTTAACGCTGTTTTCCGCTCGCTCTCCGGCCGAGGCCGAATCACCGAGGCCAACATCTCCGATGCTATGCGCGGCGTCCGCAAGGCCCTGCTCGAGGCCGACGTCAACTACAACGTCGTCAAGGCCTTCTGCAAGGACGTCGCCCAGGCCGCAGTCGGCGCCGAGGTCATAAAGAGCCTGCACCCCGGCCAGGTAATGATCAAAATCGTCAGCGACGAGCTCACAAAGCTCATGGGCCCCGTCGATACACGCATCTATTTCGTCTCGCCCGGACCGACCATAATTATGCTCGCAGGCCTCCAGGGCGGCGGCAAGACCACTACCGCCGCAAAGCTCGCCAAGTACCTCGTCGCAAACGGCAAAAAACCCCTCCTCGTCGCCGACGACCTGCAAAGACCCGCCGCCATCGACCAGTTGATCATACTCGGCGAGCAACTGGATATAGACGTCTATAGCGAAGAGAGCAAGAACTCCATAAAGGTCGCCAAAAACTCCATCAAGCACGCCAAACAGCAAGGCCACGACGTCGTCGTCCTCGACACCGCCGGCCGACTGCACATCGACGAAGGTATGATGTCCGAGCTGGCCGACGTTGCAAAGGCCGTCACCCCCCACCAGATTTACCTCGTCTGCGACGCGATGACCGGCCAGGACGCCGTCAACTCGGCCAAAGAATTCAACGAGCGGATCGAGCTCGACGGCGTTATACTTACAAAGCTCGACGGAGACGCCCGAGGCGGAGCGGCCCTTAGCGTAAAGGCCGTCACCGGAAAGCCGATCAAGTTCATCGGTATCGGCGAAAAGCTCGACGCCCTCGAAGAATTCCACCCCGACCGTATGGCATCCAGAATCCTCGGTATGGGCGACGTCGTTACCCTCGTCGAAAAGGCACAGGAGCAGTTCGACGTCGAAGAGACCCTCAAGCTCCAGAAGAAAATGGCCAAAGGAAGCTTCGGCTTCGACGACTTCCTAAAGCAAATGCAGGCCGTAAAAAAAATGGGCGGGATCAAGGATATGCTCAAGTTGATGCCGGGAATGGGCTCGCAGTTGAAGGACCTCGACCTCGACGGCGCCGAGCTGACCCAGATGGAGGCTATCGTACACTCGATGACGCTCGCCGAACGCCGCGACCCTGATCTCATCGACTCCTCCCGCCGACGTCGAATCTCCGCAGGCGCCGGTGTCCAGCCCCACGACGTCTCCGGCCTCGTAAAGACCTTTATGCGAAGCCGCGATATGATGAAAGCGCTCAGCGGCGGCGCCTTCGGCGGACTAAAGAGCCTGTTCTCAGGCGGATTCAATATGGGCGCCGTCAGCCAGATGATGTCCGCCGGAAGAAAAATAAAGCAGCGATCAAAAAGAAAAAAGGTCATTAGACGAAGAGGTAAAATTAAACGCCGATAGGTACTCACTTGTCATTCCCGCGCAAGCGGGAATCCGGTATTTTACCCCCCAATTTATTGGGGGGTCGTTTAGCCGTCGCCGGAACGGAGACGACCGACTTCTGTAGAAGTAAGAATCAACCATATAACTACTCGCACTAAACAAGGTCATCACAATGAAAAATCTAAACCGCCGCGATTTCCTAAAAGTCCTCGGCCTCTCAGCCGCCTCACTCGCAATGCCCGGATGCGCAAGTGCCGCCCGAAAGACCGCCGCAATCCCCCAAGGCCGGCCCAATTTCATCATAATCTACTGCGACGACCTCGGCTACGGCGACATCGGATGCTTCGGCTCGACAAAGCACCGCACACCCAACATCGACAAAATGGCCGCCGAAGGAATGAAATTCACAAGTTTCTACGTCACCTCCGGCGTCTGCACACCTTCGCGCTCGAGCCTGATGACCGGCTGCTACCCACGCCGTGTCAACATGCACCAGAGCGCACGCGGCGAATGGGTCCTCTTCCCCGTTGCCAAAAAAGGCCTCAACCCCGACGAAATCACCATCGCCGAGGTCCTCAAGGCCCAGGGCTACGCCACCGCGTGCGTCGGAAAATGGCACCTCGGAGACCAGCCGCAGTTCCTCCCCACGCGCCAGGGATTCGACTACTACTTCGGAATCCCATACAGCAATGATATGGGCAGCCGCCAGCGAAAGCAGAATCCCCCGCTGCCCCTGCTGCGCAACGAAAAGGTCATCGAGGCGCCCGCCGATCAGAACACCATCACAAAACGCTACACCGAAGAAGTCATCAAGTTCATCACCGCCAACAAGGACAAGCCCTTCTTCGTCTATCTTCCGCACACAATGCCGCATAACCCCGTCCACTCCAGCGATGCCTTCCGCGGTAAATCCGCCAACGGCGGCTACGGCGACTGCGTCGAGGAAATCGACTGGTCAACAGGCCAGATTCTCGCCGCCCTCAAAAAGCTCGGCATCGACGACAACACGCTGGTTATCTTCACATCGGACAACGGCGCGGCTAATCGATGGGGCGGCGGCAATGCCCCGCTCTCCGGAGGGAAAGGCTCCACAATGGAGGGCGGCATGCGCGAGCCCTGCGTGATCCGCTGGCCCGGCAAAATACCCGCAGGAACAGAATGCTCCGAGCTCGCCTGCACAATGGACCTGCTCCCGACATTCGCAAAGCTCGCCGCCACAACCGCCCCCACCGACCGAATCATAGACGGCAAAGATATATGGCCGCTTATGGCCGCCAGGAAAGGCGCAAAGTCACCTCACGAAGCATTTTATTACTACTACAGAGACCGGTTACAGGCCGTCCGTTCCGGAAAATGGAAGCTCCACCTGCCACGAAAACAGAAGCGAAGCCGCGACAAAAAGCCCGAGCAGTGGCCCGCCAGACTTTACGACCTCGAAGCAGACATCGCAGAAAAGAACGACCTCACAGCCAAACACCCTGCCGTAGTAAAGCGCCTCCTCGCACTCGCCGAAAAAGCCAAACAAGACCTCGGCGACGGCAGCCAAAAAGGAGCCAACCAAAGACCCGCCGGCCTCGCCGGAACGCCAAAACCACTACTGCTCTGACCAAACTAAAAATTTGACTCCCAACGCTTGCGCCCCGGCGCCCCGGGGTTTATTGCGGCGCCGTTTAGCCGGTGGGTGGCACGCTCAAGCGCAGTGTCCCGCCTGAGCTTGTCGAAGGCTTGGGCGTGGGGGCATCCGTTTAGAGTCGCCGCCACGGCGACGCAGCTACAAAAATGAAAATGAAACCAAAAGGCCAAAACAAAATCGCAGCACAAAACAACATCTCAATCGAACAATACCTCGAAAAAGTCGCCCGATTCGCCGGTAGTGAATATGGAAACCTGATTAGAAACCAGTTCAAGGACATCAAAGGCGCCAGCGAATTGGCCATGCTCGCCGCCCCGACCGCCGAGGAATTGGGGCAGTTGAAAAAGGCCGTCGCAATAATGACCCCCGCCGAAAAACAAAACGCCCACATACTCACCGATGAGCAGGTCCACAAAATCGCCGACGACGCAAAAATCGACCTCGCAGACTTCGCAATCTTCATCAACGGCTACGCCCTACACAAAAAACGCCACCACTAACCCCGTTTAGCCGTCGCCGGCACGGCGACGTGCTGTACTGCACCCTGATCGCCAATGTGAAATATGGTAACCGTTCAGGGGGTATAAACTGAGTTCCTGTGTCATTGCGAGGCCTTTTTCAAAGGCCGTGGCAATCTCAAACACTCGAAAATCGAGATTGTGGAGCCTGTTGCGAGCGCAGCGAAGCAATCCCAAACTTCGAGATTGCTTCGTCGCTTCGCTCCTCGCAATGACAAAAAACGGGCTTCGCTTCTCGCAATGACAAAAAAACGCGTTTCGCTCCTTGCAATGACGAAAAACGGCCAAAATTCAACCTGTCACCCCGTGAACGGTTACGAAATGTGAAATTCGCCATCCCAGCCGCCCCAAAAATCTTACCACCATCTCTGAATTAACCTTGCTTTGCTCGAAAGTTCTGCTAAAATACCTGATTCCAAAATCGCCGTGGGATGCAAGTATTGGCTCTTATCCCCCGCGAAGAGGCAAGAATCCACACCGATCCATAGAGTCTGCTGTGGCGGCTTGGCCCGATAATAAACCCGTCTCCCGGCCGCAATGTAAAGGCTGGGGGAATTGATAATAACCGAAAGCAGAAAGGAACATCATGGCGGTCAAAATCAGAATGACCAGGATTGGAAGGCGGCATCGCCCGTTCTTCAGAATCAATGCGATCGAGTCCCGCAACCCCCGCGACGGCAGAATACTTGAAAAGCTCGGCCACTACGACCCCCTGGAAAAGGACCCACAAAAGCAGATTGTCCTGAACATTGAACGCGTCAAGTTCTGGCTCGGTAACGGCGCAATTCCAAGCGACACCGTCTCCGAAATCCTCCTTGGCCTCGGCATCAAGCACAAATACGCCGAGCAAAAAGCCGCACGAAGAGCAAAAGCCAGGGCCATAGCCAAAGCAAAGGGCAAACTCTTCACAAAGACCCAGAAACTCGCCGCCCAAAAAGCCGCCCAGATAGCCGAAGAACCACCCAAGCCCGAAGAAAAACCAAAGCCCGAGCCCGAAAAACCAAAGACCGAAGCCCCGGCAGTGGAGGAAAAACCCCAGCCGGTAGAGCAAAAGACTGAAGAAAAACCAAAGCCCGAGCCCGAAAAACCAAAGACCGAGGCCCCGGCAGTGGAGGAAAAACCCCAGCCGGTAGAGAAAAAGACTGAAGAAAAACCCCAGCCCCAGCCTGAAGAAAAACCCGACGCCGCCGAGGAAAAATCAGAAGCCAAACCCGAACCGGCTACCGAAAAAACCGAACAAGACCTACAGCCCACCGAAGAACAAAAGACCGAAGAAAAAGCCGAACCCCAAGCCCAACCCGAACCGGCCGAAGAAAAACCACAACCTGCCGAAAAACAAAAGACCAAGCCCAAAGCCAAACCCGAAGCCAAACCCGAAGTTGAATCGGTCGAGGAAAAATCAGAAGCCAAACCCGAACCGGCTACCGAAAAAACCGAAGAAGAACCACAGGCCACCGAAGAACAAAAGCCGGAAGAAAAAGCTGAATCCCAAGCCCAACCCGAACCGGCCGAAGAGCAAGAAGCCGAGGAAAAAGCCGAACCCGAAGCCAAACCCGAAATTGAATCGGTCGAGGAAAAATCAGAAGCCAAACCCAAACCAAGGCCGGAAGAAGAACAAAAAACCGAGGATAAGCCCGAGCCGGAAGAAGAAACCCCCCAGACCGAAGGCGAACAGCAAGATAAGAAATAGTAGCCGCAAGCGCACGCCCGGTGGCACAGCTTATGAGCTGCCTAAAACCCGCAAATCCAATCGCAGGCCGCCTGCGGGCATCCGCCATCGAATACCCGGCCAAATAATCAAAGCAATCATCCTCAATCAATTCTTGCAGTCCCATTTCACCGGGTGTCCAAGCAGGACAAAATACCCCTTAACACTACTAAAACGGGTTTCCACCCTCGACTTGACTTTTCCACCCCAACAGACTATATTTGTGTAGCTGGCAGTAAAAATAATCAATAATCGCTTATCAATAATCAATAGATTATGCCCGTTGTTTTTGACCATACTACGGTCTATCAGGTTCAGCAGGCCAACGACATCGTTGACGTGATAACCGAGCACGTCAGCCTCAAGAAAAAGGGCCGCGAGATGGTCGGCCTATGCCCCTTCCACGACGACCATCGCCCCAGCATGAACGTCAACCCCGCAAAGCAGATATTCAAGTGCTTCGCCTGCGGCGCCGGCGGCGATGTCTTCAAGTTCCTCCAGATGCGCGAAAACCTCACATTCCCACAGGCCATAGAAAGATTGGCCGAACGCGCCGGTATCAAACTCGAACGGCAAAAAACTACGAAATCCGATCCCGGCACGCCGGGGCGGGATACGACATCCGATCTTGATCCTAATCGACTTGCAAAAGTCAACGCCTGGGCCGCCGAACATTTCCACAAAAACCTCAACGACCAGACAAAAGGCAAATACGCCCGCGACTACCTCGCCGAAAGACAAATCACACCGGAAAGCACCGAAAAATGGCGACTCGGCCTCGCCCTTAACTCACAGGACGACTTGATCCGCTCTGCCAGAGCTAAACGCATCCCCTCAAAGCTGCTCGAACAAGCGGGTTTGGTAACCGGCCTCAACCAGGACAAATTCATTAACCGCCTGATGTTTCCCATCACCGATGTCACCGGCCGGGTCATCGGCTTCGGCGGCCGAACACTCGACAACGCCCCCGCAAAGTATATTAACTCGCCCACGACCGTTCTCTTCGACAAAAGCAATTGTCTCTACGGCCTCGAACAGGCCCGCCACCAAATCGTCTCGTCCGCAACCGCCGTCGTCGTCGAAGGCTACACCGACTGTATAGCTGCCCATCAGCTCGACTGCACCAACGTCGTCGCCACCTTAGGCACCAGCCTGACCGCCGGCCACGGACGCATCCTCAGACGCTATGCCAAGAAAGTCATTCTCGTCTTCGACAGTGACGTCGCCGGCATCGAGGCCGCAAACAGGGCACTCGACGTCTGCCTCTCACAGCACATCGACATCCGCATCGCCTCGGTCCCCGCCGGCAAAGACCCCTGTGATTTCCTGCTCGCCGCCGGCAAAGGCCCCTTCGAGAAGCTCCTCGCCGACGCCGTCGATGTCCTCAGCTTCAAATGGGACAGACTAAAGGAAAAATTCGCCGACGATGAAACCATCGCTGGCAGAAAAGCCGCCGTCGAAGAGTATCTCCAGTCAATAGCCCTGGGCCTTTCCGCTGGAAATATCTCGCCGATAGATACCGGCATAATAATAAACCGCATATCGGCAATCATCGGCCTCGACAAAAAACAGATAAATAGAGAGCTCAACATCCGCATTGCACGGGCCGCCAGGGCAGCAAGCTATAACGTCGAAAATCAAAAAGCCGCCGCCATAGACCTCGGCCAAGGCCTCTTCGCCGCCGCACAGCGAGAGGTCCTCGAAATCCTCCTCAACGAACCTAAGTTCTTCGAGAGCGTAAAGAGCAAAATCAAGCCGGATGACTTCGACGTACCGCTGCTCAAACAAACGGCCCAAATACTCTTCGAAATGTTGAATACCAAAACACATATCTCACTCGAAGAGGTCCTGACAAGGGCCGAATCCACAGAGCTCGGCAACTGCATTACCCAATTAGCACAGGCCGGAGACCAAAAACGTAAATTTGAATCCCGCCTAACCGCCGCCATCGACGTCTTTGCCAAACAGCTCGCACGCAGAGACACCCCCCCGGCCACCGCCGAAAAGGACCAGAAAAAGTTCCTCAAGCGCGCCTATGAAAACGCCCGGAAAGAAAACCCACACAGCATCGGTATGACCTGACCCCATCACGCAATACTTGGCCCCGCGTCTCACGCGGCCCTTGTTTAGCCCCGACACCTGTGGTCGGGGCCACTTCGTCATTCGCTACTTGCCACGGAATCCACATACTCATCCACCCCTCGGTGCGGCAGGTTGTGCTCTGCATCACCACCCCCGCAGTCGAAGCCACACTCGCCCGAGTCCCAGACCATCGCCACAGCTTCCATCGAGCAAGCCAAAAGCTACTTTCTTGCATTAAGATACGTAAAATTTTCGCGATTTTTCAATCAAAAGCGCAGGTAGTTGGAGCCAAAAATCCAAAAACTCCAATTTTTTTTTATTCCTGTGCTGCCAACGACTTACACAGATTCGCTCCACGAAAAAATCCGAAATTTTCTATGAACGCAAAATACGGTTGGATAATATGTATCATCTTGAAATTAAATGAGTTATGAAAACATATACGTAAATATTCGTCCAACCCGTTAGTAGCGCTAATTTTTTTTGTCATTTCTAAAGATTAAACGGGACACGGACCTGGCACCATGCTATATTTGCCG
>JAGMDR010000494.1 GCA_023128595.1 Planctomycetota bacterium
CGAGCGGCGGCCTGATAAGTATTTGCGCATTTGCGTGCCTGATTGGGGGCATGCTCATATTCTTTAGTCACAGCGCTATTGCTGGGTGGATAGGCGTAGGTACCGCAATTGTAATGATACCGTCACTTTTGGCATTCGCGTACAAGATATTCCCGCGGACCAGGTTCGGCAAAAGTGTGACGCTTGCTCCGCCCGAACGTGAGCGGGGTGACGCCATAGCAGATACATCCGAACTGAAAGATCTGCTCGGCGCCGTGGGCGTGGTTCTTACGCCGCTAAGGCCCGTCGGTGCGTGCGATTTTTCAGGACAAAGGCTTGAATGTGTGGCCGAACGCGGTTATGTTGATAAAGACGAAAAAGTTGAGGTCGTTCGCGTACAGGGGACGCAACTCACTGTTCGTGTAATAGAAGAGGGCCCCCGCGAAGCGGGAACCCAAAGTTAATGAAAGGGCAGAAAGATGTGTAATCAAATGCTTATGATCCTTGCAGTATCTGAGTCTATGAAGATTATCGGGATGGCGCTCTTGGTCCTGCTTATTGTTGCGGCGCTGGTATTCCTCGCGCTGATCTTAAAGTTCTTTAGATTGTGGCTGCAGGCGAAATTGTGCCGGGCAGACGTCAAATTTTCCGAGCTTATCGGGATGTGGCTGAGAAAGGTCGATATCAAAACCATAGTCCTGAGCAAAATAACTGCGATTCAGGCGGGGCTGACCCTTAGTACGCAGGATTTGGAAAGCCATTACTTGGCCGGAGGGCAAGTGCCGAAGGTTGTGCGTGCATTAATCGCCGCCAACAGAGCAAACATTGATTTGGAATTCAAGACGGCCACGGCAATCGACTTGGCCGGTCGAGATATCCTCGATGCGGTCCAGACAAGTGTGAACCCGAAGGTGATCGATGCCCCCGACCCCGCGAAAGGCAGAGATACGGTTGATGCCGTTGCTCAGGACGGTATCCAGTTAAAAGCAAAGGCGCGAGTGACGGTTCGAGCTAATATTGAAAGACTGATCGGCGGTGCAACTCAAGAAACGATTATCGCCCGCGTAGGCGAAGGAATCGTTACGACTATCGGTAGTGCCATAACGTACAAAAGCGTTCTTGAAAACCCCGATGACATCTCCAAGTCTGTCCTTGCCAAAGGCTTGGACGCAGGCACGGCGTTCGAGATTCTATCAATCGATATTGCCGACGTGGATGTAGGTGAGAATGTCGGCGCGAAACTTCAAGTCGCCCAGGCCCAAGCAGATCTGCGAAGAGCACAGGCCGAGGCGGAAAAACGCCGGGCTATGGCATTCGCCCGTGAGCAGGAAATGCGAGCACTGGTTGTCGAAAACGAGTCAAAGGTGCCGCTTGCTATGGCTGACGCCTTCAGGAAGGGCAACCTTGGCGTTATGGATTACTATCGACTGAAAAATATTGGTGCCGATACGTCAATGCGAGAAGCTATCGCAAAGCCGAAGAAGAAAGAATGATTTCGATGCTCGATACTCGATCCTCGATACTTGATGCTCGAGGGCCTTCGTGATCAAAAATAAAAAGATATGAATGTACTTCTGGCACAAATAATCTTAGCTGCTCGCGGCGAGGACATGGACAAATGGACGAACGTCTTGTTTGTCGTTGTCCTGGCAGTTTTCTGGGTGGTCGGCAGCATCATCAAAGCAAAATCAAAAAAGCCTGAGGGGGAAGAAGAAAAAGAGGGACAGTTGAGCCGTAAGCCGGGCGGCAAGCTCAAAGAGGTTGCCGAGCGTATAGAAAAGGAATTATCCCAGTCGAGTCGTGACCGTGTGCAGAAGCCACCGGAGCACGCCACAGGCCCACAGACGGAAGAACCCTCTCGACAGCCCGGCCAACAAGCTCGTCCTGCTGGCCCTGCGGCGCGTACACGGTACGCCCCACAAGCTCCACGGCGGCCCAGACCGGCCGGTCGTCCCGAGGCCGCAAGAAAGCCCAGTGTGAGACCGAAACCTACGCCTACGCCAGCTTTCGGACTGCCAGAAGGACCAAAAGTGTCGCCGGTGATGCCGGAAGTTCAGACGGGCATTGCGGAACTTCCAGAGTATATCAGCAAACGCGGCGAGGTGCTGGAAGACAAGTATGCGCATATTTCCGCAGAGAGGCCCGCTGCAGAGTCTGCTCTCGAGCGCTTATTAGAGTTAGATTATGCCGACACTGATGAGCTAAGAAGGGCGATTCTGCACTACGAAATCCTGGGCAGGCCTTTGTCACTTCGAGGTCGCGGCGAGCAGCTTATCGGACTCTGATTGCCGGGGCGAAAATCGGCTCGTGAAGAGCCAGCCGGGCAAACCCCTCAAGCCGTTCTACAATGCCCACAGTAACGCTTCCCTGTCTGTGTCTGCCACAGGGCTTCGATCGTTCTGCCGTTCATAGGGCAGTGTACAGCCCTTCACGCGCGACTTTCAAGGCGGCTTGAGGGATAACATTCGTAGTCCGTACGTCGTGACTCGTGGTGTGTGAATCGCGAAACCTATCAGGCCGTTGCCCGACTGCGACATTCGGGGACAAGCTATTCGGAGTCTTTTTTCTTGGCATACTGAGCTATGATCTGTTGCTGGACATTGGGCGGGACCGGCTCGTAATGGCTGAGTGTCATCGAATAGCTGCCGCGTCCGCCGGTAACGCTCTTTAGCTGGCTGTTATATTGCGCAACTTCAGCCAAAGGCACCTGTGCCTTAATAACGATGAAATTGCCGGCCAGCATTTCCTGCCCCAGGACCCTTCCGCGTTTTGAAGCCAAGTCACCGGTAATATCGCCCACGTTCTCGGCGGGGACTGTGACTTCTATATTGACTATCGGCTCAAGCAAAACGGGTTTTGCCTTGGTAACGCCGTCAGCGAATGCCTCCCTGCCTGCTGCACGAAATGCCACTTCCTTTGAATCGACGGGGTGGTGCTTGCCGTCGTAGACCGAAACGCTTATGTCCTGCATAGGGAACCCTGCGACAACGCCATTTTGCATTACCTCATTGATGCCCTTGTGCACAGCGGGCTCGTACTGGCCTGGAATTGAAGCGCCGAAGATGTCCCAGCTAAATTGCAACGGGGGATCTGAATTACGTTCAGCGGGTTCGACTCGAAGATAAACTTCGCCGAACTGTCCGGCTCCTCCGGTCTGCTTTTTATGGCGGTAATGGCCTTCGGCCTTTGCGGTGATTGTCTCGCGGTAAGGAATCTTCGGCTCTTTGGTTGTGACCGACAGCTTGAAGCGTTTATCCATCTTCTCGAGCATCACGCGCAGATGCAAATCGCCGAGGCCGCTGGCGACCAATTCTTTCGTCTGCATGTCTCTGCTGATCTTGAAGCAGGGGTCTTCCTCGCACAGCTTCTCAAGCGCGCCGCCGATTTTTTGCTCGTCGCCCCTTGTGGCGGGCTCAATCGCCAAAGAGTACATCGGCTCCGGCACAGCGGGTTGTTCCAGCTTTCCTGACACTTTGCCATCGTGAATGATGTCACCGGTTTTGAGCTCGTCCACTTTGGCGAGAGTTATGATGTCACCTGCTATGCCGGCGTCGATTTCCTTGTTTTCGCCACCTTGTGATCTCAAGATATGGCCTGGCCGAATAGCTTTTTTCTCCTGATTGCGCAGCAAATTCGTGTCCGGCTTAAGTGTGCCGCTAAAGATGCGTATGGTAGAGTACTTCATGTTTGACCGCGGGTCGAAGCCGATACGGAACACCAATCCGGCGAGCGGGCCGGCAGGGTCGGGTTTGAGCTCTGTTGATGTGTCACCATCTTTTAGCTCTGCTGGTTTTGCCTCGAGCGGTGAGGGCGTATATCTTGCGATAATATCGAGAAGCTCTGTAACGCCAATTTCCTTGCGGGAGTTGGTGAAAACTATGGGGATAAGTGTGCCGGTTTTCAGGGCCTCTACGAATACGGCTGCTATTCTTTCCGCAGAGATTTCCTCGCCGCCGAGGTAGCTTTCCATAAGTGCGTCGTCGGCCTCAATGACACTTTCGATCAGATCTGTGTGGGCCTGGGCGACATCCATAACGGGCGAATCGCCGGTGTCATTCTCGACACAATCGATAACAGATGCCTTGTCGGCAGTGGGCAGATTAGCGCAGCGGCACTGGGTCCCGAAAGTCTCCTGAATGTTTTTTATCAGCTCGGGCAGGTCAACATTTTCAGCGTCGATTTTGTTTATGACAATGAGCCGCGGCAAATTGGCTTCTTTTGCCAACTGGAACAGCTTTCGCGTATTGGTCTCTATGCCGGCTGCTGCGCTGATGACGATTACCGCTGTTTCGGCGGCTGGTATCGCTTTGATAGCGGGTCCGATGAAATCGGGGTAGCCCGGCGTGTCGATTATGTTGATGAGTTTGCCGGCGTGTTCGGCGTGGAGTATGGACGATTGTATCGAATGCTGATGTTCTTTCTCTTCATCGTAGTAGTCGGAGATGGTACTTCCCTCATCAACGCTTCCGAGCCGATTTGTTGCACCGGTTTTGTGCAGGATCGCCTCGGCCAGCGAAGTTTTGCCACTGCCGCCGTGCCCCAAGAGGACGATGTTACGGATATTGCCGGTTTCAGCCACTTTTCAGCCTCCCAAAAGCCTGTAAGTTCCCGTTTCGTAACTTCAAAACACATACTTATACAGTAGGTGGTATGTCAAGAGCAAGCAATTTTTTCTCCTCCAGAGGTAATTGGTGGCTGCTGTACCGCAGTGGGCTGATTAAGCATCCATCTGATTCGCACGACCGCAATCTCCCTGCCTAACCTCTTCAAGGGAGGGAGATTGCTTG
>JAGMDR010000495.1 GCA_023128595.1 Planctomycetota bacterium
GTACTTTGTCAAGCCTGATTTTGGGGGTTGTCATTGCGAGGCCTGAAAGGCCGTGGCAATCTCCGGCCCTCGAAGGGTTTGAGATTGCCGCGTCGGCCTTCGGCCTCCTCGCAATGACACCTACTAATTCGACCTTGACAGACCACTAGCCACGACCTCCCTCATTGCTCTTGAACGTGATGCCCATAGTGCGTACCCTAAGAGTCCATTTCAAATCTGTCTCAATCCGTGTCTAATAATCTGTGCGCGCTTGTGCCTTAGGTACTCGTCATTAATCCACACCGCCGCGGTTCCTCAGCAGGGCCAATCCGCACAGACCAAACAGTAGGAGCATGCTAGGTTCGGGGATAAGTAGGAAAGCCCGCTCGTAACCGTCCGGGTTGATGCCATAGCCCACAATCCAGCCTTGGTTGTTTATTGCGGCCGCGTCCCTCAGAAACCAACCGCTGTCTGGGGCAATGACGGCGTTGAGGTCAATGTTATCGCCGTTACCACTCGGGTCAAACAAGGTTGCATACCGAGAGGCTAGGTCGGTCTCCGCCCAGCCCACGACTTCTCCCCTCTTGTTGATTGAATGAGCCCAACTCCAATCGCCTCCAATACCGCCAAGATCTATGTTATTGCCATTGCCCGTTGGGTCAAACAAAGTGGCGCGGTACTCTAACTGGCGTTTCTCTGCCCCTCCTACCATCTGGCCCGTATCATTGATCGAATAGACCGCGCTTGCATTCCCTCCAAGTGTTCCGAGATCTATGTTGTTCCCTCCCCCTGTCGCATCAAATAAAGTAGCGCGGTACCTGATGGGACTATTCCAACTGTCCCCAACAATCAATCCCGCACTGTTTGACGACCGGGCGCGCCCAACTGCATATCCTTCTAGCGACCCGAGATTCAGGTTGTTACTGTTCCCTGTCACATCAAATAGGGTCGCGTAACTGTTTCCTGAACTGTTCTTTGCCTGACCCACGATCTCTCCAAGGTCGGTAATACAGTAGGCCCAACTCCAGTCTCCGCCAAGCGAGCCGAGGTCTACGTTGTTGCCAGCGCCGCTTCCATCAAACACGGTTGCATGCCAGTTTCCTGAGATATCCATCGCTGAGCCCACTATTTGTCCGCGATCATTAATTGAAGAGGCTCGACTTTCCCTGCCGCCGAGCGTGCCGAGATCCAAATTCCTGCTTTCGCCGGTCGGATCGAACAAACCCGCGCGCCACCGTCCCGAGCTATCCTCTGCCCATCCAACGATCTGCCCCTTGTCGTTGATTGAGTATGCCTTGCTTTCAGACCCGCCCAGCGTTCCAAGGTCAATTACATCGTACAATACTCCCGCATTTGCGTGGACCGATAGCAGGCCCAGTGCCCCAAGTGCAACGATCAACCGTCTCATCCATCCACCTCCTATCAAACATCCGTTCTTTCGCAACTCAATGTGCACTGTGTGGAAGAGCCTGAAATCAGCACCCCGCAAGCTGCCTCATCACCACTCGTTCCCCAATTGTTGATTTTAGCCGCAGTGCAGGCCAAATGTCAAGCAAGAAGTCCAATAAAACCCTCTATTTTTGAGAATCCGCGTAAATCCGGCTCTAACAGCCAGTTCTACTCCACATCCCCCTCATGAACCGGCATACGCAAAAACCGCTTCTGTCATTCGAACATTCGAATTTCGCTATTGTTTCGGATTTCGGATTTCTGCGCAGCCTAAGCCATCCACGGCCGCTGCCTGTCCATCTTGCCCGACAATATGTTCTTGGCAATAATCACGTCCTCGATAATCTGAAAATCGAACATACCCACGCAAAGAAAGTCCGCCCCATTTTCAAAAGCATATTTGAAACCGTTCCTCGGATGCGTAACGCCCGCACCCAAAACCTTATAAGCAATCCACGGCTTTTTTACCTCTTTCATAAATTCGCTGGTCCGTTCCGGGCTGGCCGAGTTATAGTCCACGCTGTTGATGGTCTTGAAATAAAAATCGGGTTCTATCCCCTCTTTTTCACACGCAATAGGCACCTCTACCGAATGCCCCCCGATACCCGCGACTAATCCATTCTTTTTGATAAAATCGATAGCTTTGCCGAGCAGGTCAACGCGCCCATCCTTGACAAAATTATCACCCACACCACCCTGTATAAAAGCCCCAACAGCACCATTGTCAACGGCCCTTTGTATGCTGCTCGTCAGATCATTTACTCCTGGGTTGGTCTGGGCAATCCACTGGATTTCACCCCCTCTCTCGTCCCAGTATTTATTGAGAATTCTAACCGTATTCTCAATCAGATTGTCGTCCTTGCCGCCGCGAACGTTCGCTATCGCAGTATTTATCCCGTTTTCCTCACATATCTCCCAGCTTTCAATAATCTTTTCATCTGTAAAATAGTGTCTTAGCAATTCGGAGACATAAATCAGGTTTCTGCTGTGCGCATAACCGTTGATCAGGTTGCCACCGCAGATTATCCTGCTGATCTTGACATCTCCGATCTTCCCCGCCGGCAACCCCCTAACCGATTCGCCCGCCCCCTTTCTCGGCTTCTTGGCCTCAGCCAATAGCGCCTTCTCCTCAAAACTAAAAGCCGACCCAACAACCGCCGACGTAACAACCGACTTCTTAAAAAACTCACGACGATTAAACTGCCCAGACATCGCTGCACCCTTTCAAAAAACCATCATTTTTTCAACTTCAAGTCTCTACCGCACACTAACAAAAAACCGCCTCTTTGTCAATACAATCGTCCGGCCGCCTCCAATCGCGGACCACAAAAACCACACCCTTCAAAACAGAGCCGCGACCGTGAGGAAACGGTCATTCCAACGTCGGCCGCACGACCTCACCCCTTGCCTGCGCCTCGGTATTCTCGTATGACCCGAAAAAGTCGGAATTGCAGTCCAGCCACAACGTAATGCGATGAAGGTCTTCTTTGGATAGCTCTACATCGTGATGCCCCCGCTCCAGCATTTCGTACAGCTTGGAAGCCCGGGCGCCGAACTGACCCGGCACCGTCCGCGCAGAGGTCCACGGATCATACGTGCCACGAATACTCCCATAAAAAAAAGTATATTCCCTGAGATTCACATAAGAG
>JAGMDR010000496.1 GCA_023128595.1 Planctomycetota bacterium
GAAAAAGCAGGTGCTTCGCGTCATCAAGCTCAAAGGCGACGACGAGGGCGTCAGAATAATGGAAAAGATTACCGACCACGCCGGCATTGATTCGCCTTTGGGCCTAAAAGCCGCCCTTGCCATCGCCGCGAACTACCAGAAAAGAGAGCTATTCGACGAAGTATACCTCAAATGGTGGGAGATATCATTGCAGTGGAAGAGGGGCCAAATCGCCAAAGAAGCGCTGCTCAATATGGCTCGGGCCAAGCACGCCCTCTACAACAAACACCCCCAACAAAAAAGGCCCTTTTATAACGCCGCAAACCTCAGCACCGCAAGAACTTACTACCTGCAATTCAAATCCCGCTATCCTAAGGACGCCCGGGAAATCGCCGTGGACCAAACAATAAAACAGATAGACGAGCAATTGGCGCAAAAACAGTTTGCCATCGGCCGGTACTACCACAAAACCGGCCACATACTCTCGGCAAATCTCTATTATGATTTGGTTATCGAGAGCTGGCCGGGCACAAAGGCCGCCGAATCGGCAATGAAATTACGCTCCCGAAATATCGATTCCCAAGAGAATGGCAAATGAAAAGGCTAAACCGCAACAATAACCGCTGCTATCCGTGTGATTTCTGCCGCCGCGCCGCAATGCTCCTCTGCGCCTTGCTGGGCCTGGGCCTCTGCGGATGCTCCGGAATGTTCGGCTATAGCGATAAATCCCTGTTTCCTCGCAACGTCAGCACCGTCACGTTCGAAATGTTCGACAACCAAACCTTTCGACGCGGCATCGAATACGAACTCTCCGACGCCCTCGCAAAACGAATCGAGGCCGATACTCCATATAAGATAGTCACAAGCCCAGACCGCGCAGACACCGTAATTAGTGGCCGCATTGTTGCCATCAGTGAAATAGGGCTCAGCATCGAAAGAGAGCTTGGCGGCATCCTCGAAAAAGAGGTCGAGCTGATGGCCGTCGTCAACTGGAAAAACCTCAAAACCGGAGAGCTCTTCATTGAGAACCAAACTGTCAGGGCCGCAGCCAGCTATTCCGCCTATCAAAATCAGGACTTCAAGTACGCCTCGACACTTGCCGCAAACAATCTGGCACGAAAAATCGTAGAATTGATGGAAGAAAAATGGTAGATAACGCTGCTCGTGATCCGCAAGTCAGGCCGCTCGTCACAAGCCGCAAGATGTGAACTATGACTGATAATCAAAACAGAAAACCGAAGCCGCGACGCCGACGCCCCCAAACCAAGCCCGGCAAAAAGCCCCCGCTGCCCACATACAGGCGAGGACCATTCACTTGGCTTCTAATCCTGATGGTCGTTATCACCGGCTTGATGTTCCTCCGGGAATCACGCGCCATTCAAAAAATCAGATGGGACCAATTCGTCGAGCTTGTCGAGAAAAAACACATCGAAAGTATTACTCTAAAAGAGACCGAAATAACGGGCAAATTCAATCAGGCTTATATCGAAGAGCACGATAACACCTCAAAAACCGCGTTTGTCGTGGCTTACAAGCCGGAAGTGGACCGCGATTGGATCACAGAGCTCCGCAAGCAAATGAGACAAGACGGCGTCAAGATAGATACCGATCCCCCACGCATCTGGCTCTACATGCTCATGCAGTGGCTCCTGCCCTTGATCATACTGGTCGCCGTGTTTTACTTCCTCTTCGCACGGAACCTCCGCGGCGGCGCCGGCGGAATGCTTATGTCCTTCGGCCGAAGCAGACATCGTCTGCACGGCAAGGACCGCGCCCAAGTGTCCTTTAAGGACGTCGCGGGTGTCGAGGAGGCAAAGGACGAGCTCGCTGAAATAATTGAGTTCTTGAAAAACCCAAAAAGATTCCAGCGGCTCGGCGGCCGCATCCCACGCGGCGTCCTCCTCGTTGGCCCCCCCGGCTGCGGTAAAACCCTGCTCGCAAAGGCAATAGCCGGCGAGGCCGATGTGCCCTTCTTTAGCATATCAGGAAGCGATTTTGTCGAAATGTTCGTCGGAGTCGGCGCTTCTCGCGTCCGCGACCTCTTCAAGCAGGCCAAAGATAACTCACCCTGCATCATCTTCCTCGACGAGGTTGACGCAATAGGACGAAAACGAGGACCCGGATTCGTCGGCGGCGGACACGATGAGCGAGAGCAAACTCTAAATGCCATCCTCGTCGAAATGGACGGCTTCGATACCAACGACCAGGTAATCGTTATCGCCGCCACCAACCGGGCAGACATCCTCGACCACGCACTTACACGACCCGGAAGATTCGACAGGCAAATCTTCGTCCCCTTCCCGGATATAAAAGGCCGAGTCGATATCTTGAAGGTCCACGCCAAAAAAGTAAAATTAGGCCCGGACACAAACCTCGAAAGGCTCGCTCGAGGAACTCCTATGTTCAGCGGTGCGGATCTGGCCGCAATCATCAACGAAGCCGCACTCGCCGCAACTATGGCCGACAAAAACCATATCGAAATGGCCGACCTCGAAGAAGCTCGCGACAAGGTCAGATGGGGAAGAGCAAAAAAAAGCCGAGTCATCGACAAAAACGAAAAGGAAATCACCGCCTATCACGAAGCAGGACACACACTCGTCCAGTCGCTCCTCGAAGAGGCCGACCCGCTCCACAAGGTCAGCATCATCCCGAGAGGCCCGATGGGAGGAGCAACATTCGCCCTGCCCGAAAAGGACAGAACCATATTCACAAGAAAATACTGTATGGCGCTTCTGCAGGTATGCTTCGGCGGCCGAATCGCAGAGGAGGTATTTTTCAATGACGTAACCAGCGGCGCCCAATCCGACATCCACCAGGCCACCAGAATCGCAAAGCAGATGGTCCTGACCTGGGGAATGAGCCCTGAGCTTGGACCAATCAACTATGGGCCGGATTCCGCCGTCAACGAGTTTATCTACGCGATGCCCGGAGAAAAAGAATATTCCGAAAAGACAGCCGAAACAATCGACCGGGAAGTCAAAAAAATCACCGACGAAGCATACAAAGAGGCAAAAGAATTGATACAGGCAAACAAAGACGGCCTCGAAAAAATTGCAAAGGCCCTGTTGAAATACGAAACCCTCGACGCCGATGACGTACAGTTGCTCCTCGAAGGCGGCCAACTGGATAAGCCGACCGTCGCAGACCTCCTCGCAGCCGAGCAGGCTAAAAACTCAAAGCCAAAGCCCAAGCAAAAAAAGCAATCGAAAGAATCCACTGACTAACGTTATCTTCCTGTCAATTACTCAGCGAGGCGCCTTATGGGGGACAGAGCTCCTGCGATACTCCGGATAGTCCTGATTCTCGCCGCCGCCTGCTCCACCCGGGCGCAGGATGCAAATCAGCCGGCTTCGCCGCCGCCCGCCGATGCCCCCGGCGCCGCGATTGAACTGGCAAAATACCAAAACGAGTCCTCATCAGTGCGGATCGAACCCGCCCGTATGGACTCAAAGCCCGGAATCGCTCTCATCTTCGAAGGGACCGCCGACCTCCACTATTATGCAAAACCGGAAACTGCACCCGCCCCGGGCCTCGAGCTGCAGGTCAAAGCCAAATCTGACAACTTCGACTTCGCCCCCGCCGTCTTCCCGCAATGGCGCCCTTTCACAGACTCGCTCGGCAGCAAAATCGAAGTATTCAGCGGCCGTTTCGTCGTCTTTCTACCGATAGCGTGGTCAAAAACATCCGCAGCCGACATCGGCGACGTCCAGGTAACCATCTCCGGCATCGCCTGCACGTCTCTCGCTTGCCTCCCGCCGTTCGAGAGAATTATCCGCACACAGAAGATGGACTTAAGCCAAATCGATTCATGGACACGCATTACTCTTGAAACGGCCGGTGCGCCGGACACGGTCGTAGCAGGACCAAGTTATTCACTTTGGTTTGCTCTCGGCTTGGCCCTTTTAGCCGGCCTCTTAATCAATCTAATGCCCTGCATCTGGCCCGTCCTGCCTCTTATTGTCATGCGAATTGTCCAACAGGCAAAGCAGGGAAAAAAAAGGGCCACAGCATCAGGCCTTGCCTTCTGCTTTGGGATATTGCTGTTCTTTGCATCTCTGGCAGCGGCAAACATCATATTGCAGCTTGCCTACGGAACCGCCTTGCAATGGGGAGACCAGTTTCGCAATCCGGCTTTTGTCACCGCAATGGCGCTCTTACTGGTGGTCCTCGCATTATTCATGTTCGGCGTCTTTATAATCACCGTCCCTTCTTCCGTAGCAACTAAATCCGGTTCCGGCAAAGGTTACGCAGGCTCCATCGGGATGGGTTTTCTGGCGGCTATCCTGAGCACACCCTGCAGTTTCGGAATTATGGCAGCCGCCTTCGCTTGGGCGCAAACGCAAAAGTTGTTGCTCGGCACCATTGCGATAATGGTTATTGGCGTCGGGATGGCTGTGCCCTACGCAATACTGACTTCTATGCCCGGCCTGTTGCAGCGCTTGCCCAACCCGGGCCGATGGATGGAGTTATTCAAGCAGGCAGTCGGATTTATCCTGCTTGCTATTGCAGCATGGCTTATTGCCGCTCTGCCGCAGGTCCGCAGAATGCGCCTGTTATACTTTGCAATCGTACTCGCCTTCTGTGTCTGGATGTGGGGCAGTTGGGTCGGTTACGGCACCAAGGCATTGCGAAAATGGTCGGTTAGAATATTCGCTGTTCTCCTGGCAATTGCAGGGGGCTGGCTCTTGCTGCCTGCACCGGCCCCCGAGCCTATTGACTGGCAGCAGTACGACTCCGCTTTGATACAAAAGGCCCTGGACGACCAAAGAGCTGTACTGATGAAGTTCACCGCAAATTGGTGTGTGAGCTGTAAGCTACTCGACAAGCTAATATACTCGCGCGAGGATGTTGCAAAACTAATCGAGCAAAAGAATGTCCTGCCAATCAACGGCGACACCACAGAAAAGAATCATCCGGCTACATTAGCCCTGAAAAACGAGTACAAAGAACCAGGCGTGCCGGTTACCATACTCCTTATGCCCGACCGAAAAGAACCAATTAGATGGCGGGGCAAGTCTTTTGCGGATGAACTAAAAGAGCTCCTCCAGAGACTTCCCTCGAAATAGTCCCTATGCCCAAGAAGGAGGCAATAGAAAATGCTTAAGTCACGTTCAAAAACAGTCTATTCAATCTTGATCTTGATTCTCGCCCTCGTCGGCTGTGAAAAAAAGCAGCCCGACTCCGACTCCGCAAAGGCCCCTCAATTCACACTGCCTGATATAAACGGCAATCAAGTAAGCCTGTCGGATTTCGATGGCAAGGTCGTCATCCTCGACTTCTGGGCAACATGGTGCCCCCCTTGTCTCAAAGAAATGCCACATTTCATTGAGTTATACGACGAATATAAACAGCAGGGATTTGAGATGGTCGGAATTTCTCTGGATGCAGGCGGCGCTAATGATGTCAAGCCTTTTGTTGAAAAAATGAACGTCAACTATACAATGCTCATCGGCAATCAAGACATCACCAAAGAATACGGTGGAATACGGGGCATCCCAACAACCTTTGTTATTGACAAGGCAGGCAAAATCCGACAAAAGTATGTCGGCTATCGAGAAAAGGCTGTCTTTGAAAATGACATCAAGACGCTGCTCAACGAATCCAAATAGTCTCTGGAAAACCTTACCCCGGACAACAAAACGAAATGACAAAACCGACCAAGGCAAAAACACGCCCCCAGCGGAACCCTCAGCGCAGTCGAATGGGAAGCCCAACGGTCAACAAAGCCGAGGCGGCCCGGCGAGTCAAAAAGATCTCGCCAATATTGAAAAAGGCATACCCCCGAGCTAAAATCGCGCTTGAGTTTGTAAATCCGCTGGAACTCTTGATTGCCACAATCCTCTCGGCACAATGCACCGATGCCCGCGTCAATATGGTCACCACAGATTTGTTCAAAAAATACAAGTCCGCCGCCGATTGGGTAATGGCCGACATAAAACAGGTCGAATCCGACATAAAAAGCACCGGCTTCTTTCGCAACAAAGCACTCAGCATTAAAGGCGCCTGCACAAAAATAGTCGAACAATTCGACGGCAAGGTCCCTTCCACAATGGAAGACCTCGTCACGCTTCCGGGCGTGGGCCGAAAAACAGCCAATTGCGTCCTCGGCGACGCCTTCGGCATACCGGGAATAACCTGTGATACCCACGTAATTCGACTGTCCCGCCGCCTCGCCCTCTCACAAAACAGCGACCCGGTAAAGTTAGAATTTGATTTGGCCGAAATAGTACCTAAAAAGAGCTGGACGCACTTTAGCCACCTGTTGATTTCGCACGGCCGAAATTGCTGCAAGGCGCGTAAACCAAACTGTCCGGACTGTCCCGTCGCAGAGCACTGCCCCGCGGCAAACAAGCCGGACCTCTGGTAAAAACTCGTTAAACGTCCCAACAAGAGGGTCTGACAAAAAGAAAGATTACTATCTGTCATTCCCGCGAAGCTTGTGCCCGCGAAAGCGGGTAGCGGGAATCCACAAACGCCGAGTAACTCAAGAACTTATTTTGTTACAGCTTATAAGATTTCAAGGAGATTGTTGCTTATGATGGATACGCTCGATAACCCCGTGAAAGACCTCTGGCGAATATTCAGAGTAATGGCCGAGTTTACTGAAGGATTCGAAGAGCTCACCTCAGTCGGACCTGCCGTATCAATCTTCGGCTCGGCCCGAGCAAAACCCAACGAGCGATATTACAAACTCGCCGTGCAAACCGCCTCTGAGCTCGTAAAGGCTGGCTTTGCCGTAATAACAGGCGGCGGCGGGGGTATTATGCAAGCCGCAAATAAAGGCGCTTCAGAAGCCGGCGGCCAGAGCATCGGACTGAACATCGAGCTGCCCTTGGAGCAAATCCCAAACGACTACCAGAATCTCTCACTGCACTTCAGATACTTCTTCGTCCGAAAGGTCATGTTCCTAAAATACGCACACGGATTCATAGTCTTCCCAGGCGGCTTCGGAACTATGGACGAATTCTTCGAATCGCTCGTCCTGATCCAAACCTTAAGACAGGCCACATTCCCCGTAATCCTGATGGGCAGCGACTATTGGGACGGACTCACAAACTGGATGAAACAGAAAATGCTGGACGAGCACAACTACATCGCACCCGAGGACCTCGACGTCTTCACCGTAGTTGACGACCCCAAGGCCGCCGTAAAAATAATAGTGGACTTCAAAGAAGGCCCCAAACACAGCGGACTCGACCTGCCCCCGGGTATGAAGAAGACCCAGGACGGCCCCAGAGTCTCATAAACCCGCGAACCCTGTCCCGAATCATTGCGACAAGCCCTCATTTCTCATTTTTTCCATTCCTTCATCCAAATGCCCCCAAAGATACTCCTTCCCCGGCCCGCCCAAGTGCTCCCACGGCAGAATCTCCTCCCTCCCGAATTGCCTCTGCGCAATCGTCTCGACATCCAGCCCGAATTTACCGAACGCCTCTCGCCACAGCGCATAGTCGAAACACTCGTCCCACAAATCGAACCGCGCACCGCTCCGCCAGGCCGCTTCGATAACGTCACCGCATCGCCTGTCACCCCGCCCTATCGCCGATTCTAATATGCTCCGGCCTATATCGTGGAACTTAAACCGCAAACACCTCGCCCCCAGCTTCCTCTTCTCATCCAATATCAGACACTTCGCCCGCCCGAAGTAGCCAATCGGCTTTTGCCCTAACCATCCGAACGGCGTATGCGCCTTGGGAACAAACCAGCTAACCGCAACATTAATCTGCCCCGTCTTCCCGTCGATCTTTTTTCGCAGCTTCGCCAGCTCGTACGAAAGCTGCACAATCCGCACAACGTCCTCCTCCGTCTCACCCGGCAGACCGACCATAAAATACAGCTTCAGCTTGCCCCACCCCGCCCGATACGCCGCCTCAACCGCAGCGAACAAATCCTCATCCTTCAAAGGCTTGTTTACAATCTCCCTCAACCGCTCGCTCGCCGCCTCAACCGCAATCGTAAGCCCGCCCTTCCGAACACCCTTCACCAGCTCCGGCAGCAGCTTCAACTGCTTATCCACACGCAAGCTCGGCAAAGACACCCCCACGTGCCTGTCCCCAAAATACTCGCCCAATCCCGCCACCAATTCTTCCAGCTTCGGATAATCCGCACTCGACAAGCTAAGCAAACTGACAGTATCAAACCCCGTGGCGTGATAACACGTCTTCGCAATTTCGATAATCCGCTCGATACTGCGATACCGTATCGGCCGCCGGCAAAAGCTCGCCTGACAGAACCGGCACCGCCCCGGACACCCCCGCATAATCTCAACGCTGACCCGCTCATGGACCGCCTGCACAAACGGAACTATCGGCCGATCCGGCACCGGCGCATTCTCAAAATCCTCCACAACCGCATTCTCAAATTCGCACCTGAGATCCCCCGCTTTCGCCTTGAACGACCTAATCTTCGCCCCATCATATTCGAACTCATAAAGCGAAGGCACGTATGCCCACTCAAACCTCTTCGCCGCCTCGACCAGCATTTCCTTCTTCGTCGCCCCGGCCTTCTTCTGCTCCCTCACCAGCTCCACTAACTCAACAACAGCCTCCTCACCTTCCCCCAATAGAAACAAATCAACAAAATCCGCCACCGCCTCGCAGCAGTTCGACATCCCCCCACCGGCAATTACCAACGGCTCATCCTCGCCCCGCTCCGCACTTCGCACGCCGATACCCCCCAAATCCAGCATATTCAGCACATTCGTATAGCAAAGTTCGTTCGTCAGACTAAACCCCACAATATCAAAGCTCTTCAGCCCCGCCTTCGACTGTAAACTAAACAAAGGGATTTTTTTCTCCCGCATCACCTTTTCAGCATCAAGCCAAGGCGCAAAGACCCGCTCCGCCGCCACACCCTCGATCCCGTTCAGGCAATCATAAATAATCGCAAGACCCGTATGCGACATCCCCACTTCATAGACATCCGGAAAGCACAACGCAACCCTAACCTCACACGCCGCTAAGTCCTTCTTGACCTGGTTCACCTCCCCCCCGATATACCGCCCCGGCCGACGCACAAACCCCAACAACTCCCCCTCAACCCGCTCTGCCAATATTTTTACTTCCTTTTTACCCACACCGGCATTATAAAACACTCGACAATTATTTCCTATTGATTCTCCCCCCATTCACAAATCATAAATAATCAATCCACAACACCCCCGCCCACTCGTCATTGCGAAGCAGCCCAGCGACTGCGGCAATCTCAACCCTCCCGCAACCCCCCACTTAGCCCCCGCCCCGCGTCGTGGGCGTCACCCAAAAATCGCCGTCCCAACGGCGACCACTTAGCCCCCATCCCGCGTGATGGGGGTCACCCAAATCGCCTGCCCCGCAGGCGACCTACTTAACCCGGCTCCTCCTTATCTCCTTGTGACCCTCAACACTACTATTGTGCAATTTGCCTGAGATTCTGTCTATCGTGGTAACTACTGGTTTTTGCAAATTTCTTTCAGAAGAGAACCGCGTTTTTGGGCTAGAAATGAGTTTTGGCGAGGTTTTCCACAAAAAAGAGGCACCGGTATCGTGCGTCAGTATTGGTCAGGACCCAATGGGTGAAAGATGCAAGGA
>JAGMDR010000497.1 GCA_023128595.1 Planctomycetota bacterium
ACATTCACAACTCCAGATTTACGTCCTGGATTACTCGGCTGCCGATCTAAGATGTTCCTTCCGTCAATCGTCTATCGTCTATAATTATAAACGTTTGTGGCTCTCAGTCAAGCAAAATCTCGCTTTTTTTGGCCTTTTTACCGGACTTGCGTCCAGAATTGTCATCACTTTGCAGCTTCTCATAATTATGATAGGCTGCTTATGGCCGATTTCAAAAGTGTTTCCAGCAATTTTGCAGATTTCCCAGATAATTCCCTTGATTGTCCGCGTCCAATATCGTACTATAGAGTTATCAAAACCTCAAGAGCTTGGTGCGAACGCATCCAGCACCTTTGCAATGAGCACTCAGAAATGAAGTTTTGGTTGCGAGGAGAAAGATGAATCTTTGGCTCGAAGCGGTAAGTGTTATGACGATAGTCATTTCGGGTGTCCTCTTGGGCAGGATGTTCTCGCGCTTTGGAAAGCCATACTGGCTGTGCGGCTATTTCTTCTCTCTTATACTCATTGCGATCTTGGCAACAACGAGATGCAGCACTGCACTGAGCTTTTTGCCGCCGTTTTCCTGGATAGCCACCGGTCGGGCCAGGTTCATAATCTTGGCCTGGGCCATTACAACCGGCTTGATCACACCGCTCTCACGTCTGCCTCGCACGTGCGAAAAGTACTTAGTTTCTGCCTTGATGGTCGTGTTCGTGGGCGTCTTTTCCGTCGGCCCTCTCCTTGCCCCCGCCTTACTTAGAGATGATTTGTCGAATCTTCAGACGAAGGTTGACTCCGACGGTATTTGCTTCCAGAGCAGAGACTATACCTGCGGTCCGGCCTCGGCTGTCACGGCTCTGAGAAAATTAGGCTTTCACGCCCAGGAGGGCGAAATCGCCGTACTTGCCTACACAAGTCCCATTACAGGGACCCTTCCCAAATGCCTCTACTCTGCTCTGCGAGACCGCTACGCCGGCGAAGGTCTCAAATGTCGGTACCGATACTTCGATTCGATTGCCCAGTTGAAGGGTACAGGCATCACCCTGGCTATCGTCAGGGACGCATTTCTGCTCGATCATTGCGTTGCCGTCCTCGAAGTCTCAGACCGGATGCTCGTCATCGCCGATCCTGTGCTTGGCAGACAGTATATGTCATACGAGCAGTTTGAAAGAATCTGGCGATTTACCGGCATTGTCCTGGAACGGGACACTACCACGAGCATCTAACTCGATATTTCATCGATTAAGTGTCGCATTGTCGTCTCAAGCAGGGATTTTTTCATGAACTGTGACATAAGGTTGTCACTGGATGAGGAAAAAACTTTGCCGGCTCCTATTTAATGACTGATACTCTCATGGGGAGAACGAGAATCCCCAGCGCAGGTGTAACGTTCTTTCAAAGACCGGGCCGGCTGATCCTTATTTGGGGGGCAGCCCGGCCGGGCCCATTTTTCCCCTCCCGGTCACGTTGCCGCTCAACTGTTTTTCAGCACCACGAAGACTGCAAACTCGCCTTTGACGGGTACGCGGATCGCGTTCCCCGCACATTTGCCCTCGGCAACGGGATTGCCGAACAAATCCTGCGGGTCCATCAGCCGGAACGTTTCCCCGCTTTTAAGGAACGGTTTGGCTGCAACCTCCACACTTTCAGCTTTGTCCCAATTGTAGATCACCAAATGGGCGCGATTTCGGTCAAATCGATTCGGCAACAGGATAGCCTTGGCTCCCTTTGGTCGTTTCCGGCCTTTCTTGATGATGATATTACCTTCTTGCACGACCTTTTTGTACCGGACAAAACTCAACTCGCCGTTGACTATCACGTTATCGCGGATGTCACAGTTTTCGTTGTGCGGCGCACTGTAGCCGATTCTCATTCCGACATTGTACAGGTAATTCCTGAATACACGGATGTTTTTGCTCGGTCTTCCTCCGCCGATTAAGAATGGGCCCTTGTTGTAAAAGATACTGTCGGCGACAAGGAAGTTATTCACATAGGCGCGTTCGGACCCGTAAGCGTGCATGGTATAAGTGCCGTTGTATCTACAGCTCATAATGCAGTTGGAAATCACCTTAACGCCTTCGTCATTTTGAGTGTAGATGCAGTGCCCGTGCCCGCGGTCGGTCCCGAGCCAGCCGTTGCCGTAGATTATACAGCCGTATATTTCCGGGTCGATCTCCCCCTTCCAGCAACTAATTCCCTGATTGCAGTTATGGACAACCAGGTTGATGTACTTGCAGTTCTTCCCGCCGTACATATTGACGCCGCCCCACGGGCGCTTCAAGTCATCGGGATGCGAACCGGGACTGATCGGCTCCTCCGGCACCGGCTCAGATACGAATATCTCCAGGCCGCGAATCCAGACGTGTGCCGATGGGCTTTGCACGGACAGTCCTCCGTCTATGCGAACGCGCGCCCCGGGTGCCGGGCGAATATGAATCGGCTTACCCGCCGTCCCTACCAATCGAACTTCAAAAAGTTCCTTGGGACGTCGTTTGTAGATGCCTTCGAGCAGATAAAGCGTATCTCCCGCCGAAACCTCTTGTTTTCCGTCCAGAGCCGATGCAATGTCCCACGGCTCATTCTGCGTGCCGGGGTTCGTGGGTTTACCTTGAGGGCCTATATACCATTGCCCCGCCGAACAGGCGCCTATCGCCAATGACAGAATCCATACGAACAGAACTCCCCAATGCTTTATCATCATGACCTCAATTCTTATTCGATGCGTTTTTTGTAGAGCCTGGTCTGGAGCGCGTTTCTCCATGCGGTCCAGTTGGAGTCGCTCAGCTCCTTGTCAATCGCTGAGATTACCTGGTTCATCTTGGCGTCCAGGTCGTCAATGAAATAGACCATAAACGCCTCAGCCGTGGCCGGCAGCTTCGGCGAGCCGAAGTCGTATTGGCCGTGGTGCGAGAGGATAATGTGCCCGAGGGCATCGAGCACCTCCTGCTCGATCTGCGTCCCCTTGGCCCTGATCGCATCGGCCTTCTGATGCATCATAAGGTGACTTTTGACAACGTGCCCGATCAACTGCCCGGAATCGGTGTATGAAAAGGCCATATCGTACGCGAGCTCTTCGGTCTTACCCATATCGTGAAGAAAAATCCCCGCAAGGACCAAATCCGCCTGTACTTGAGGATACAACGGCAACAACGCCACGGCCGCTTGCAGCATATTGTGCGTATGCTCGAGCAGCCCGCCGATGTAACCGTGATGGAGCTTCATGCCGCCGGGCGCCTTGCGGAATTTCTCCATCAGCTCCTCATCGGCTAAAAACTCGGCCGCCAGCGCCTTGAGCTGAGCATTCTTTATCCGCCCGACTATCTTGACGACCTCCCCGAACATCTGCGGTACGTCCTTGTCCGTCTGCGCGAGGAAATCATCGATACTGACCCGGCTGGCATCTATCACGCTGACGTTGTTGACGATGACTTGCAGATTGTCCTTATAAAGCTCGCTTCTGCCCTTAATATGGATAAACCCGGGCTTCGGCAGGGCCTTATAGATCACCTCGGTCGCCTGCCACATCCGCCCGTTTAGTTGGCCGGTCTTATCGCAGAGGAACATCGCGATATACAAATCCCCCCGCGTCGTGCTCCTCAAAATAGGGTCCTTGACCATATAAATATCATCAATAGTCTCGCCCGGCCCAATCTCATTTACAAACTTATGTGCCATTGCCTGCTCCATATCAGAATTCGTATTGCGTCCCGAAGCCAGTTCGGGATCGTACTGCGTACATCGTATTGGCTGATCCGCCATTAAGCAAGCAGCAATCACATATCGCCTGGTGTGAGGTTTGTGTAGCGTGTAGCGTGTAGCGTGTAGCGGATAGCGTATTGCGTATTTCGTATTGCGTATCGCG
>JAGMDR010000498.1 GCA_023128595.1 Planctomycetota bacterium
GATAATGCGCCTTTGCAATACAGAGAAATAATCAATAGTAAATAATCAATCATCAATTGTTTTTGGCCGGGGCTACGGTTATCTTGAACGATTCCTTCACGTCCGGCCATCTCTTGATGTCACTGTGCACCTCTATGGCCCAGATTATCTTGTTGTTCTTCGCCTCGAACGAGTGCATCGTGTCGGTCGGGATGATAAGCCCCACCTGGCCGGAAGCAATTTCTGCCCTCTGCGCAGTAGCGACAAGCTCCATCTCATAAAACGTATTCTTATCTGTATGTGTCTTTGTGCCTCGGCGGTAAGTCGCTTCCTCCCGGCCCAGCAGCGTTATCTTTAGCTGACTTATCACACTCGTTCTGCCGGAGAAGCTCCACCCTAACTCCGCTGCTCCGCCGAGCGGTATCCGGCCCGGGCTTAATCGAAGCGTCGGACGCGGATTGAACAACGCCAGCAACTGGTAGAGCACGAAACCTATCGCCCCGATCCCGATAAGCACAAAAGGTATCATAAATATCGTTCCGAACCACTCCGGATCGCTCCGCTGGAAGTCCCTTATGATACCGACCACAAATATCGAGAGAACCCCGTTCCAGATGGCCGTAAAGCCAATACTGCCTAACAGCTTCGCCAACGGCGCGTACCTCGGCTTCAGTTCGACAGGCCCTGAGTCCGCCTGGCCGACAAAACCAAATTCCGCCCCCTCACCCGCTGCTGTCTCGGGCATCCACTGCTCGGTGGTGGGCCTGAGTCTGCCCTTCTTGCCGCGGATTATGTATATAAGCCCGCCCACACCGCTCGCTAAGAACAGTAGTGGAAACAGAGCGAACGGCAGAGCCAAATGAAAACCTCGCTTCAGCACCGCCTCGGAGGGCTTCTTAGGATTCACGTAGCACACGGGGTTCTTAGCCGCCTTGTAACTGCTGACGACCCTCGCCTTGCCGCTGTGACCACTCGAAGAGCCGCCGATGAAGTCATACCGATTCGACTTATACGTCTTGCCGTCGAACTCGTACTCGTAGAGTATGTCCACACTGTATGTCGTGCTGTCATCGCCCCGGTGGCTGCGGACCTGCGCAGAGACTATCTTGCAGGGCGTCTCGGCCCACTTCTCGGCATCGAGCGTTTTGGCCACCGGACGAATCCCAAGCGGATACAACATCCCCGCACCGGCCAGCGCAAAGATCGAGAAAAATACCGCCAGCCCATACTTGCCCTTCTTCCCACGTCGCCGGGCCTTGGCTGCGATGGGTTCGGCGCCGCCCTTCTTGCCGCCCCGGAACCAAACGGCGTAAAGTCCGCCTGCACCGATAAGCACGAATATCAACACAAAGAAGAACGCCAATCCGAAAAGCAGACTTTGATGCTTCAACACCGCCTTCGACGGCTGGCCCGGGTTGACATAGCAGAAGGTCTCTTTGCCCACCGGATATCTCTCGACCAGCTTACCGACCTTGTCGTATTTGTCAGAGCCTGAGTAGCCACGCTTATAGACCGCCGATGTATATTTCTTCGAGTTGAATTCATATTCGTAGCTGACCGTAAAGGTATATGGCGTATCGCTTCTGGGTTTTTCTTCAATATCACTTGCAAGTATAGTGCACGCCGTCTTCTTCCAGAACCGCTGACCGACCGCATTGCCGAACTCCCGGATTATCAGGACCTCGAAGACCAGCCCCATTCCAAAAAACACAAAAAAGAACAGCGATATCCCTACTTTGCCCACAACGGTGGGGGGCTTATCATAGCGGCCTGTGCAGCGGCCAAAACTGAACTTCACCATAAGCTCACCTCAATACGGCCCGATGTCATTCCCCCGAAAGCGCTTAACAGACATCAAAGAGCCTAATGTCATTCCCGCGAAAGCGGGAATCCAGTTCTTCCCGCGACAAAGATAGCAACCGAATTGCCCAAACATCCCCTTCAGGTGGCCCGGCTCTATCTTTCATAAAACTTTAGTCAATCCCCCGACCCCCTGTCCAGAAATTTCCCATCACAAAAGCCTCCTTGCTCTCGCCGGTAAAATCAAATCCCAGCGCAATCCGTGCAAACCTGGGCCCGCCCAGGCACGTATCCGCGATTACGTTGTTTTTGTGTCTTCATGGCTCAATTTCAGTTCGGCCAAAAAAACCTTGCCGCAATCGCCCGAACCCATTATAATGCTCTCTGATAAATGAATAGGCCAGGGGAGCTAAAGGCCGGATGTGAGCCTGTACTTGCGAAGGCAGGTATCCGGACTACAGCTGAGAGACCGCTGATTTAGCGGTGACCCTTTCGTGAACCTGATCGGGATAATGCCCGCGAAGGAAGGCTGACATCGCTCGACGCCAGGCACTCCTATCGCAGGCCCCCCACAGGAACGAATCGTCCGGTCGCTGTTCTTTCGGGTCCGGACTTCTAACGGTACGCGAAATGAAGTGTAACTTTGGTCACGGTCAAAAAATGGAAGTATTAAAGGTCAACGGAGCCGAAAAGCAGTTCCCGCCCGGGGAGCTGCCGGCCACGGTCGCTGATTTGCTGGAGCAACTGGGCGTCAACGCCGCTACGGTCGTAGCCGAGGTTGACGGCGAAATCATTCAACGCGAAAAGTTCGCTCAGACTAAACTGTGTAACGGCCGGACCGTCGAGCTGGTGCGCCTCATGGGCGGAGGTTGATTATATGGACAAGCTCGTTATTGCCGGTAGAGAATTCGATTCGAGGCTGCTCGTGGGGACGGGCAAGTTCGCATCTTCCGATGTCATGGCCGACGCCCTGCAGGCTTCGGGCACCGAGATTGTCACCGTCGCACTTCGCCGGGTGGACATCGAAAACGAAAACGACGATATGCTCCGTGCAATCGACCGCGACAAATATCTGCTGCTGCCGAATACCTCCGGCGCCCGCGACGCCGAGGAAGCGATTCGTCTTGCAAAGCTCGCCCGCGCTGCTACCGGCATCAACTGGCTGAAGCTCGAAGTAACGCCCGACCCGTATTACCTGCTGCCCGACCCGGTCGAGACACTCAAAGCCGCCGAGGTCCTCGTCAAAGCCGGCTTCGTCGTCCTGCCCTATATCAACGCCGACCCGGTCCTGAGCAAGAGACTCGAAGACGTCGGCACCGCAACGGTGATGCCGCTGGCCAGTCCCATCGGCTCGGCCCAGGGCCTCAAGACCCGCGCATCACTGGAAATAATAATAGAGCAGGCCAACGTCCCGGTCGTTGTTGACGCCGGCCTGGGCCTGCCCTCGCACGCCGCTGACGCAATGGAAATAGGCGCCGACGCCGTCCTGGTCAACACCGCCATCGCCACAGCCGCCGACCCCGCTGCAATGGCAGAGGCCTTTAAGCTCGCCGTTCAGGCCGGAAGAGCGGCTTTTCTTTCCGGTCCCGCCGCCGCCGGCAAAAGGGCAAACGCCTCCAGCCCGCTGACCGGTTTTTTGAGGGACTGATTTAGTGATTAGGACGCAGGAATATCACGGTCCCGACATAAAAACGCTCCTGGCCGATTATGGCCTCGACGGCGACACCTCGCTCCGGCACAAGCGCCTCGAACGAATCGGTCGCAGTGACGTCGAAAAGGCCTTATCGCAGCTGGCCGGCTCTTACAGCCCGGACAAACTGCTGGCCTTTGTCTCGCCCGCCGCCGAGGACTACCTCGAAGAGATGGCCCAGCTTGCACACCGGCTCACCGTCCAGCGGTTCGGCAGGACAATTCGGCTCTACGCACCACTGTACCTGTCCAATTTCTGCGTGAATAGCTGCCTGTACTGCGGCTTCAACAAAGATAACGAATGCCAGCGAAGAAGATTAACGCTAAAAGAAGCCGTTGCCGAAGCCGAGCTTATCGCTGCCAAGGGTTTCAGGGACATCCTGCTGGTCAGCAGCGAGGACAGAGACTTTGTGGGTGTTGATTACCTCGCCGAGCTGGCGTCGAATCTGTGCGGCAAGTTCAGCTCCATCTCCGTCGAAGTATATCAAATGACCGCCGGCGAATACGCC